>JBIISV010000031.1:0-17124 GCA_044340835.1 Polynucleobacter sp. | reverse complement strand
CTAAGGATAAAGGTACCGCTAGATTTAGCAGTAATCTCACCGGCCTCAGTTAGAGCAATGGCCTCACAGTAGTTAATCGTTTTCCCTGGCTTAAGGACGGTGCCCTCCACTACAATTTTGCCAATACTAGGGCGTAAGAAGCTGACACTCATGTCGATTGTCATTGCGCCTAGAGCCTCATCAATAGTGCTCCGGGCAGCAGCTCCCATAGCAAAATCCAAGAGAGTCATCACCACCCCACCATGGGCAACTTGAAAGCTGTTCTCAAACTCCGGCTTAATAATCAAGCTAATCCGGGATTTACCACCTTCGGCGAATTCGGGAACTACGTCCAAATGAGTTAAAAAAGGGATGCTTAAGCCGAAAAAGGTATTGTGATTAGTGCTAGATGTCATAAAAAAGAGTGCCGAAAAAGAGAGGTGATCTGTAATAAATTCAGAATTAAATGGTCGGGGCGAGAGGATTTGAACCTCCGACCACATGCACCCCATGCATGTACGCTACCAGGCTGCGCTACGCCCCGACAAGAACCGAAATTGTATCAGTAACTATTTGGAGAGCATGTGCAGGACGGCCTGCAATTCATCGCGCAAGCGAAGTTCACCACGAGCTTCATCTAGACGATTTCTGGCGCCACTAATAGTGAAGCCCTCTTCATATAAAAGCGTCCTAATCTTTCGAATCAGGACCACCTCATGATGTTGGTAGTAGCGGCGATTACCTCGACGCTTTTGTGGACTGAGCTGAGCAAACTCTTGCTCCCAATAGCGCAATACGTGGGAGCGGACACCGCAAAGATCAGCTACCTCACCAATAGTGAAATAGCGCTTAGCTGGTATTGGGGGGAGCTGCGAACTGAGCAGCACCGACCCAGAATCAAATGCTGTTTTCTCGAGCATGCGACTCAACTACGTCCTTGAGCTTTTGGCTGGCGTGAAAAGTAACTACACGGCGAGCTGCAATCGGAATCATTTGACCCGTTTTGGGGTTTCTACCCGGACGGGCCGACTTATTGCGAAGCTGAAAGTTACCAAATCCCGAGATCTTGACCTCTACTCCACTCTCCAGAGACTCACCAATCCGATCAAAGAATGCATCAATCATATCTTTGGCCTCTCGCTTATTGAGACCTACTTGATTAAAGAGCGCTTCTGATAGCTCATTCTTGGTAACGGTGTCGTTGATATTGATTTCACTCATGGCTAGTCTCTTCTAAAGCTTTTTCATTATTTGTCTAATACTAAACCTAGCGCAGGCGGGCTGCGCAATTTTTTTCGAGTGCTGACAGTAAAGCTGTCATAACAGCCTCTATTTGCGCATCTTGGAGTGTTTCATGCGGATTTAACAAGGTTACTCGGAAAGCCAAACTCTTCTCATCATCCGCCATCGAGCTTGAGCCAGCCTTGGGCCTAAACTCATCAAACAGTTCAATAGCTTTAACAAAGCCCTGTTGGCTTGTATTCATGGCATTTAATAATGCTTGTGCTGAAACAGACTGCTTTACTACTACCGCTAAATCGCGTTGAACAGCAGGAAATTTACTTAATTCCTCTGGGGTTGGCAATCCCAACTCACGGATCGACTCTAAATCTAATTCAAATAACACTGGGGCTTGCGGCAATTCATAGGCCTGCTGAAGACCGGGATGCAACTCACCAATCCAGCCAATATTCTGGGTACCCTGCAGGGTCTTCAATTGAATTTGGGCGCTCCGGCCAGGATGAAGGGCAGGATGAACAGCAGCCTGAGTCGTGAAATGCAAGGGATCAAGCACGCGCTCAAGATCACCCTTCACATCAAAGAAATCTACCGCACGATCAGCGCTTGCCCATTGCTCAGGCACAAAAGAGCCGTAAGCTAAGCCGCCTACTTGCTGTGGCTGATAAAAACCAGCCACTTTACCGGCCTCTTCTTGGACGCTAGGATCGCGCTTAAAGACTCGACCCGTCTCAAATAAACGCACACGACCAGTGCCACGATTCAGATTTGCCTTGAGGTTGGTCAATAAGCCACCCCAAAGATTACTCCGCATCACACCATATTGGCTTGCAATCGGATTGAGAACAGCAATCAGATCTTTTTCAGTCGCTGCAACTAAACGTTGTTCACTTTCTAGATCAGTAAATCCAAAATTAACCGCTTCTTGATAGCCTTGTAGCGCTAAACGTTGGCGTATTAAATGTACTCCACGCTTTGCTTCTGCCTTAGCACTCATTTTTAATGTGGCAATTGGCGGTACATCAGGAATATTTTCAAAGCCGTACATGCGTGCGACTTCCTCAATTAAGTCTTCTTCAATCTCAATATCAAAACGATAGCTTGGCGGAGTAACTACAAATACATCGCCAACCTCTTGCTTGAACTCAAAACCAAGACGTTTAAATACGTCAGCAACTATCTCGACAGTCAGTGGAATGCCGATAACTTTCATGGCGCGCGCTAAACGCATGCTGACTGGTTTACGCTCTGGAACTGCCAATACTTGATCATCAATTGGACCGGCCTGGCCACCGCATACCTCAAGAATCAGAGCCGTTAAATGCTCCAAACAGTTGACGGTATTTTGGGGATCAACACCCCGCTCAAAGCGATGTGCTGCATCAGTGCTGAAGTTAAAGCGACGAGCACGACCCTGGATTGCCAGAGGCTGCCAATAGGCTGCCTCAACATAAATATTAATAGTGCTGTCAGACACTCCACAATGATTGCCGCCCATAATCCCGGCCAAGGCTACTGCTCCTGTTTGATCGGCAACAACACCAGCATCTTGAATCTTACCTGCAGAATCAGGGCCTTGCAAAATGACTGTCTGGCCGTTCAATAGCTCAAGGCTTTCACCTGACTTCGCCCAGCGAACGGACAAGTCACCAGTCAATTTGTCAATATCGAACACATGGGTAGGCTGCCCCATTTCCAACATGACATAGTTAGAAAGATCTACTAATGGAGAAATACTTCTTTGGCCAGCATTGCAAAGACGCTGAATAATCCAATCTGGAGTCTTTGCTTGAGGATTCACACCACGAATAATGCGACCTGCGAAGCGCCCACAAAGATCAGTGCTCTCAATAGCCACCTTGAGCTTATCGGCAATGGAAACATTGGGAGCAGTCCACTTCGGACCGCACAGTGATGCCCCGGTGATTGCCGATACTTCTCTCGCCATGCCTATTAGTGATAAGCAATCCGCTTTATTGGGCGTTAGCTTGATGACAAAAATCTGGTCATCTAGATCTAAGTATGTGCGAATATTCTCGCCAACTGGCGCATCTGCAGGTAACTCTAGAATGCCTTCGTGATCATCACCCAGACCTAGCTCACGGCCAGAGCACAACATACCTTGGCTCTCTACACCGCGCAATTTACCAAGCTTGATCATAAATGGCTTGCCCCCAACTTCAGATGGAGGCAGCTCAGCTCCTACTAAGGCGCAGGGAATCTTAATGCCAGCTCGCGCATTAGGCGCACCACAGACAATTTGCAACTCTTGACCCGTGCCAGCATCCACTTTACAGACCCGTAAACGATCTGCATCAGGGTGTTGCTCTGCAGACAGAATTTGTGCCACCACAATTTTGGTAAATGGCGGCGCTACTGAATATTGCTCTTCCACCTCAAGACCAGCCATAGTCATCGCATGACCTAAAGCCTTGCTATCTAGGGAGGGATTTACATATTGGCGTAACCAAGATTCAGAAAATTGCATAGCGTTCTATATTCTTTTTATGCAGGGAACTGCGCTAAAAAACGGAGGTCGTTTTCAAAGAAGAGACGTAAATCATCAACCCCATAACGCAACATCGTTAAACGTTCCAAGCCAGATCCGAAAGCAAAGCCGGTATATCGCTCTGGATCAATGCCCATGTTGCGTAAGACGTTAGGGTGTACCTGTCCCGCTCCGGAAATCTCTAACCAACGACCAGCTAACTTACCACTACCAAAAGCCATATCAATTTCAGCTGAAGGCTCAGTAAAAGGAAAATAGGATGGGCGGAAACGAACTTGCAATTCATTGGTTTCAAAGAAGGTTCTTAAGAAATCGGTGTACACACCTTTGAGATCTGCGAAGGAAACGCTTTCTGCAATCCATAAGCCCTCAACCTGATGAAACATTGGCGAATGGGTTGCATCACTATCCACACGATAGGTTCTACCAGGGGCAATGACTTTGATCGGTGGCATCACCTTTGCATGGGCATATTTCTTAACATGCTCACTTGCATAACGAACCTGAATTGGGCTGGTATGCGTTCGCAACAACAAAGGCTTTCCATTGGAATCTTTACCATCGATATAGAAGGTGTCCTGCATCGAACGTGCAGGATGATTCTCAGGACTATTTAAGGCGGTGAAATTAAACCAATCGGTTTCAATTTCAGGGCCATCAGCAACATCAAAACCAATCGAGCGGAAAATCTCTTCGACGCGCTCCCAGGTGCGCATCACAGGATGCAAGCTACCTACCGCTTGACCACGACCAGGCAAAGAAACATCGACAGACTCCGCCGCAAGACGTTGCAGCAATACCGCATCAGCCAATGCTTGGCGACGCTCTTGTAATGCAACTTCAACTTGGGTTTTGATTTGATTAATTTGGGCGCCAGCACTCTTGCGCTCATCAGGCGACATTCCACCAAGCGCCTTTAAGCGCTCAGTGAGAACACCTGACTTACCGAGATACTTGGCTTTCGCGTCCTCTAGAGCTGCCGCATCAGCAGCTCCGAGGAAATCACGTTTAGCATCCTCGACAATGTGGTCGAGAGAAACCATTGCAGCTTAGTTTTTAAATGAACTAAGAATTAAGCTGCAGCGCTTACTACGGATTTAATCCGAGTAACCAAAGCAGCAAAAGCCACTTTGTCAGCAATGGCCATATCAGAAAGCACTTTGCGGTCAAGTTCGATCGCAGCCTTCTTCATACCATTCATGAATACGCTATAGGTCATGTCATGTTGACGTACTGCCGCGTTGATACGAGCAATCCACAGTGCGCGGAATACGCGTTTCTTATTACGACGATCGCGGTATGCATATTGACCAGCACGCATAACTGCTTGCTTAGCGATTCGGAAAACGTTTTTACGACGTCCACGATAGCCTGTTGCAGCATCGGTGATTTTCTTATGACGGGCTCTAGCTGTAACCCCACGTTTGACTCTTGGCATTTAAATTCTCCTAATCTAGTCTGAGGTTAAGCGTATGGAAGCATGGAGCGAATGGACTTAACGTCTGCCTTCGCAACTTCTGTGGAACCACGTAAATGACGCTTATTCTTTGTGGTCTTCTTGGTGAGGATATGGCGTTTAAAAGCCTGGCCTCGTTTAATCGTTCCGCCTGCGCGAACCGTGAAGCGCTTTTTGGCGCTACTCTTGCTCTTCATCTTGGGCATAAAGCACCCCTTCTTCTGCATGTGCAACTTAGGTGGTAACCGACGGTTACGCTTCCTGTACCTAGAAGCACTTCTGACTACCAGAGTCTTTCGACTCCTCCCTACTTAAACAACAAACCCAAACTTAAGAAGGGTTTATTACTTAGCCTTACGAATGGGGGCCAATACCATCACCATCTGGCGACCCTCCATTTTTGGAAACTGCTCGACTTGACCATGCTCTTGCAGGTCTAACTTCAAACGCTCCAACATTCTGACTCCGATTTCTTGGTGAGCCATTTCACGACCCCGAAACCGCAGCGTAATCTTTGTCTTATCGCCATCTTCCAAAAAGCGGATTAGATTGCGTAGCTTCACACCATAATCACCATCATCTGTGCCAGGACGGAACTTCACTTCCTTCACCTGAATCACTTTTTGCTTAAGCTTAGCTTCATGCAAACGTTTGGCTTCTTGGTACTTGAATTTGCCGAAGTCCATGATCCGGACTACAGGTGGCACAGCCGTCGGAGCAATTTCAACCAAATCGGTCTCTTTCTCTTCGGCTAAAGCCAGGGCTTCACTCAACTTAACTACACCGATGGGTTCTCCATCTAGTCCAATCAGACGCACTTCAGGAGCAGTAATCTCCCGATTTATGCGCTGCGATTTATCAGTAGCGATCTTCTTAATTCCTTTAAAAAAACAATAAAAACCATTCCACCCCTAGCTAAGCTCGGGTCCGACTTTCTGAGAAATATCCTGCTGGAGTCGGGCAACGAAGGCATCAAGAGGCATTACACCTAAATCCACTCCGCCACGGGCACGAACGGCCACCGAATTACTTTCAGCCTCTTTATCCCCTACAACTAACAAAAATGGGAGCTTCTGTAATGCGTGCTCGCGTATTTTATACGTAATTTTCTCATTCCGCAAATCCGATTCGACTCTAAACCCTTGTTTTTTCAGACATTGCTGTACTTGTTGTGCATATGCAGCGGAATTATCCGAGATATTGAGGACTACAGCCTGGGTCGGAGCAAGCCAAACTGGCATATTTCCAGCATGATTTTCGATCAAAATACCGATAAAACGCTCCAAAGAGCCCACAATTGCCCTGTGAAGCATGACTGGAGCCTTGCGGGTATTCTCTTCAGTGACATATTCAGCGCCTAAACGGGCCGGCATCGAGAAATCCACCTGAATAGTGCCGCACTGCCAAGTCCGTCCAATCGAGTCTTTGAGGTGATATTCGATCTTTGGACCGTAAAAAGCGCCCTCACCTGGCAATTCTTCCCATTCTTGGCCGGAAGCAGTCAAAGCGCCACGCAAGGCAGCCTCGGCTTTATCCCAAATAGCATCATCACCAACGCGTTTAGCTGGGCGCAGTGCCAGCTTCACAGCAACTTCAGTAAAGCCAAAATCGTGATAAACCTCACGAACCGCTTTATCGAAAGCAGCCACTTCTGACTGAATTTGATTTTCCGTACAGAAAATATGTCCGTCATCTTGTGTAAATCCGCGGACCCGCATTAAGCCATGTAATGCACCTGAAGGCTCATTGCGGTGACATTGCCCAAACTCACCGTAACGGAGTGGCAGTTCACGATAGCTATGTAAACCAGCGTTAAAGATCTGGACATGGCCTGGACAGTTCATCGGCTTTAAAGCATAAGCACGATTCTCTGACTCCGTAGTAAACATATTTTCTTTATAGTTATCCCAGTGACCAGACTTTTCCCAAAGACCGCGATCCAAAATTTGTGGGGCCTTCACTTCTTGGTAACCTTCGCGTTGGTAAACGCGGCGCATGTACTGCTCAACCTCTTGCCAAATAGACCAACCTTTTGGATGCCAGAAAATTAAACCAGGCGCCTCAGGCTGAAAATGGAATAAGTCTAAGAATTTACCAAGACGACGGTGATCGCGCTTCTCAGCCTCTTCCAGCATATGCAAATGCGCATCTTGATCTTCTTTTTTCAACCATGCAGTACCGTAAATCCGTTGCAACATCTCATTCTTGCTATCGCCACGCCAATAAGCACCAGCAACGCTCAGAAGCTTAAATACCTTGAGCTTGCCAGTGGATGGCACATGAGGCCCACGACATAAGTCGGTGAACCTTCCTTCTTGGTACAAAGAAACATCCTCGCCTTGAGGGATGCTAGAAATAATTTCCGCTTTGTAGTCCTCACCTTGATCTTTAAAAAACTTCACAGCCTCATCGCGAGGCATCACAGTACGAACGACTGGCTCATCTTTTTTAGCAAGCTCAGCCATTTTCTTTTCGAGTGCGACTAAATCGTCTGGTGTAAATGGGCGATGAAATGAAAAGTCGTAGTAGAAACCATTTTCAATTACAGGACCGATGGTGACCTGCGCCTCTGGAAATAATTCCTTCACTGCATAAGCAAGTAAGTGGGCTGTAGAGTGACGCACAATATCCAGCGCCTCTGGGCTTTTATCAGTAATGATGGCAAGGTGAGTATCTTTATCAATCACAAAGCTGGTATCAACCATCTGACCATCGACGATACCGCCTAGGGCAGCCTTCGCAAGACCACTACCAATGCTTTGGGCAACATCAATGACGCGAATAGCAGCGTCAAACTCACGTTTCGATCCGTCTGGCAGAGTAACTACAAGCATGACAACTCCATTACATTTACGTACAAAAAGAAAGCGCGGAAGCATCTCGGCAACCGCGCTCTTTTGGGTCTTTATTCGTTGGTAGGCTCGATTGGACTCGAACCAACGACCCCCACCATGTCAAGGTGGTGCTCTAACCAGCTGAGCTACGAGCCTAATGGGAATATTTTACCCTATTGACCAAATTGGGCGCATCCTTGGTTTTATCAAGTTTGTGATCAGTAGTGAAAATCTCAAGGACCCATGGTTTTTGCTGGCGAGAGCCTGCCTTATACTAAATGAGAGGATTAATGGCAGCAGCCTCAAAGTAAAAGCGCTAGGGCTTAGAATCTGCTAAGAATAAAATTCTCCTAACAGCACATCATCTTATCTAATGAAGTCACAGGCAGTTATATTGAGTCAACAAAAAAGAGGTTGAAATGAACTTAACGCCAGAACAGATTGCAGCGGCACAAAAGGCTAATTTAGAGACTTTGAGCGGTCTCACTAATCAAGCACTTCATAGCATCGAGAAGTTGGTGGAACTCAATATGCACATCGCGAAGCAAAGCTTGAATGAGAGCATGAGTAGCGCAAAACAAGCATTGGAAGTAAAAGATATCCAACAGCTTCTAGCCCATCAAGCAGAGGCTGTTCAGCCGATGGCTGAAAAAATTATGGCCTATAGCCGCCATCTATATGAGCTAGCACATGAAACTCAAGTGAGCTTTACCAAGTCTGCGGAAAAAGAATTTCAAGTTAGTCAAAATAAGATCAATGGCTTAGTTGAAGATTGGGCCCAAAATGTACCTGCCGGATCTGATGCTGCTGTTAATGCGATGAAACAAGCGATCGCATCTGCTACCAATGTCTTTGAAACGAGTCAAAAGGCGGTAAAGCATGCAGTGGAGCTAGCCCAAACCAATCTCAATGATGCAACAAATGCCGCCGAGAAAGCGATGAAAACTAAAGGTCAGGCAAGCAAGAAGAAGTAAGCGAATCCCTCATCTACTACATCAGTAGTTAAATAAATAAGCCCCGAATTGGGGCTTATTTATTTAGAAAACAAAAAGTGACTTGCTAAGTTAATGAACCTTCTTTTTCACTGGAGGTAAATCAGTACAGTGGCCATGAGCAGCTTCTGCAGCCAGACCAACAGACTCACCTAAAGTGGGATGTGGATGAATGGTTTTACCGATATCCACTGCATCTGCACCCATTTCTATAGCAAGGCAAACTTCGCCAATCAAATCACCGGCATGGGTACCCACAATGCCGCCGCCAATAATACGCTTGCTTGTAGCATCGAAAATCAGCTTCGTAAAACCTTCATCGCGACCATTGGCAATGGCTCTACCGCTAGCAGCCCATGGAAATAAACCTTTTTCATAAGCGATTCCCTGAGTCTTACATTGCTCTTCCGTTAAACCAGCCCATGCCACCTCTGGATCTGTATACGCAACTGAAGGAATTTGTTTGGCATCAAAATAAGTTTTCTCGCCAGCAGCAACTTCAGCAGCAACATGGCCCTCATGAACTGCTTTATGAGCTAGCATCGGCTGCCCAATGATGTCACCTATCGCAAAAATATGATTCACATTAGTACGCATTTGCTTATCGACAGAGATAAAACCACGCTCATCAACTACCACCCCGGCGGCATGTGCATCAATTTTTTTACCATTCGGTGTGCGCCCTACTGCGACGAGAACAAGATCGTAAGTCTGAGGCTCAGCTGGAGCATGCTCACCCTCAAAGCTCACTTGAATACCATCTGCTTTTACTTCTGCTTTAGCGGCACGCGTCTTCAACATGATATTTTCAAATCGGCCGGCGTTAAATTTCTCCCAAACCTTTTCTAAATCTCGATCAGCACCTGCCATGAGAACATCCATCATTTCAGCAATATCAATGCGCGAACCTAAGGTGCTGTAGACAGTAGCCATCTCCAAACCAATAATCCCGCCACCGATAACCAGCATGCGCTTTGGGATACTCTTAAGTAATAATGCGCCCGTACTATCCACAATGCGAGGATCTTCAGGCAAGAAAGGGAGTTTTACTGGCTGACTACCAGCCGCAATAATCGCCTTCTGAAAACGAATGACTTCTTTTGTACCAGCCAGATCCTGACCATCACCTTGAGTAAGCTCAACTTCAACGTGATTGGCATCCAAGAAACGACCTAGTCCACGAACTACTGCAACCTTGCGTGCTTTGGCCATACCAGCTAAGCCGCCAGTTAATTTGGCAATCACAGAATCTTTATAGCCACGCAATTGATCAAGTTCAATCTTTGGGGCGCCATAGCTAATGCCGTGCTTAGACATCGTTTTCACTTCATCCATTACTGAAGTGGTATGAAGCAAGGCCTTAGAGGGGATACAGCCTACATTTAAGCAAACACCGCCTAATGTCGAGTAGCGCTCTACCAAAATCGTACTCATACCCAAGTCTGCACTACGGAATGCAGCACTATAGCCACCAGGACCAGCACCCAATACAAGGACTTCACACTCATGATCGACCTTACCACTATATTGACCAGCTATAGGAGCGGTGATCGAGGGGGCGCTTACTGCTACGAGCATTGGGGTTGATGGCGCTAACGCAGCCCCAACTTCAATTTCGGCAACCACGCTGCCCTTGCTAACTTTATCGCCGGCCTTTACAGAAATACTAAGGATCGTTCCCGCCGTATCTGCCGGAACTTCCAAAGTTGCTTTGTCGGACTCCAGAACAAGTAGTGCTTGCTCTTTTTCAATTACATCGCCTACTTTAATCAGCACCTCAATTACAGGCACATCTGAATAATCACCAATATCGGGAACCAGAATGATTTGCTTAGCCATATCTTCTCCTTATAGCGCTGTTCGACGGAAGTCAGACATGAGCTGAGCGATATAAACATTGAAGCGGGTTGCTAATGCGCCATCAATCACACGATGGTCGGCACTCAATGACAATGGGCAAATGAGGCGTGGTACAAATTGCTTGCCATCCCAAACCGGTTTCATGGCAGCTTTGCTTACACCTAGAATTGCTACCTCAGGTGCATTGACGATTGGTGAGAAGTAAGTACCGCCAATACCACCTAGAGAAGAAATAGTGAAACTTGCACCCTGCATTTGATCTGGCTTTAATTTACCATCTCGCGCCAATGCAGCAAGCTCTGATGTTTCGCGGGCAAGCTCAAAAATGCCTTTCTTATCTGCATCACGAATCACCGGAACAACTAAACCGTTTGGTGTGTCAGCAGCAAATGCAATATTGAAATACTTCTTCAATACCAAGTCATCACCATCGATCGAGCTGTTGAACTCAGGGTATTTCTTCAGCGCCGCTACAGCAGCCTTCATCAAGAAAGCGAGCATAGTTATTTTGAGGCCCTGCTTTTCATTTTCTTTATTGGTGAGAACTCTAAATGCCTCTAGATCAGTAATATCCGCGTCTTCATGATAGGTGACAGCAGGAATCATGACCCAATTACGACCTAGATTTGCTGCAGTTAACTTTTTAATGCGATTTAATGGTTGACGTTCTGTTTCGCCAAATTTAGAGAAATCCACTTTAGGCCAAGGAATCAAATTCAGTCCACCCAAGCTACCACCAGATGAACTGGCGCCGCCACTCATCGCCGCTTTCACAAAAGCCTGCACATCTTCCTGAGTAATTCTTCCTTTAGGTCCAGTACCTGTTACCTGATGAACTGTAACGCCGAGCTCACGGGCAAACTTTCGGACTGAAGGACTCGCATGACTGGCTGTTGGATCTTCCTCTACTGGAGTATTGCTTACTGGCGGAGGGGCTGGAGCGCGAACGATTGGGGGCTCTACCTTTGGCGCAGGAACGGGGGTAGGTAGCGCTGCAGGAGCAATCGCCGTTGGTGCTACCGCACTATTTTCCTCAAGCACCAGCACCACCCTACCCTCAGAGATAGAGTCGCCTACTTTAACTTTGACCTCTTTAACCACACCAGAGTGAGATGATGGAACATCCATCGTTGCCTTGTCTGACTCCAAAACAACAATAGACTGCTCTTTCTCAACATGATCGCCCGCTTTTACTAAAATCTCAATCACAGGCACATCTTTGTAATCCCCAATATCGGGAACTTTGATATCAATTAATTGGCTCATATTGTTCGTCCCTTATTAAACCGTCATTGGGTTTGGTTTAGCGGTGTTGATTTCATATTTCTTGATTGCTTCTGCAAGCTTTTGACGGTCAAGCTGACCCGCATCTACCAAAGAGCGTAATGCAGTCAACACTACCCAGCGACGATCTACTTCAAAGAAATCACGTAATTTTTCACGTGTATCCGAGCGTCCAAAACCATCTGTACCTAATACTTCAAAGCGACGACCCAGATGTTGAATAGCCGGACGAATTTGCTCGGCAAATAAGCGCACATAGTCAGTAGCAGCAATGATCGGTCCGACAGTATCTTTAAGGCACTTCTCTACGTGAGAAAGCGCTGGTGCGGCCGATAGATTGAGAAGATTCTCGCGATGAACTGCACTCCAGTCACGACCCAACTCGGTAAAACTTGGGCAACCCCACAAATCAGACGCAATGCCCCAGTCTTTATGTAAGATTTCAGCAGCCTCAATCACTTCGCGGAAGATCGTACCAGAACCCAAAAGTTGGACGCGTAATTTCGCGTTAGTATCGCCAACCGATTTGAGCTTATACATCCCCTTAATGATGTCTTTCTCAGCACCTTTTGGCATTGCTGGGTGCGCATAGTTTTCGTTCATCAAGGTAATGTAGTAGTACACATCCTCTTGATCGGCAAGCATTCGGCGCATACCATCTTGAATTACTACTGCAAGCTCAAAAGAGAATGAAGGGTCATAACTAATACAATTCGGAATTGCCGCACTCCATACCTGACTGTGACCGTCCTCATGCTGCAAGCCCTCGCCATTCAAAGTGGTTCTACCAGCTGTACCACCTAATAAGAACCCACGGCTGCGCATATCACCAGCAGCCCAACAGAGATCGCCGATACGCTGGAAACCAAACATAGAGTAGAAGATGTAGAAAGGCAACATCGGCACACCATGGGTCGAATATGAAGTCGCAGCAGCGATCCAATCGCACATCCCGCCTGCTTCATTAATACCCTCCTGCAAAATCTGACCATGCTTGTCCTCTTTATAGAACATCAATTGATCATGATCTTCAGGCGTATAAAGCTGACCCAATTGACTCCAAATACCCAACTGGCGGAACATGCCTTCCATACCGAATGTACGTGATTCATCTGGAACAATCGGCACCACTCTCTTGCCAAGAATTTTGTCACGCGCAATTGTATTGAGCATGCGCACAAAAGCCATGGTTGTAGAGATCTCACGACCTTCGGTAGTAGCCTCCAGTAGCGGTGCAAAAACATCCAGCGCAGGAACTGGCAGACTCTCGGCTTTCATACGACGCTGCGGTAAATAGCCGCCTAACTCATGACGACGAGCTTTCATATATATAAGCTCTGGACTATCTTCAGCAAATTTTACTAAAGGCATTTCATCTAACTGCTCATCCTTAACGGGGATTTCGAAGCGATCACGGAAACGGCGCACGTCATCCGCATTCATCTTCTTCGCTTGGTGAGCAATATTCATCGCTTCACCAGAGCCTCCCATACCGTAACCCTTAATCGTATGAGCCAAAATGACAGTAGGTTGATCCTGATGGTTAACAGCAGAATGAAATGCTGCAAATACTTTATGAGGATCATGACCGCCACGATTGAGTTGCCAAATTTCTTCATCACTCCAGTCGCTCACCAATGCTTTTAGCTCGGGTGTATTGAATACAATCTCGCGAACATAGGCGCCATTCTTAGCCTTCATGGTTTGATACTGACCATCAACAATTTCACCAAGGCGTTGCATCAAAATGCCTTTTTTATCGCGTGCGAACAGGGCATCCCAATGACCACCCCAAACTACCTTAATGACGTTCCAACCTGCACCACGGAACTCGCTCTCAAGCTCTTGGATAATTTTTCCGTTACCACGAACAGGGCCGTCAAGACGCTGTAAATTACAGTTCACCACAAAGATCAGGTTGTCTAATTTTTCACGGCCAGCCATACCGATTGCGCCAAGTGATTCTGGCTCATCGGTTTCGCCATCACCCAAGAACGCCCATACTTTGCGAGCCTCAGGCTTAATAAATCCTCGGTCCTGCATATAGCGCATAAAACGCGCTTGATATATGGCCATGATGGGACCAAGACCCATAGACACCGTTGGAAATTGCCAGAAATCTGGCATCAACCAAGGATGCGGATAACTTGAAATACCTTTACCGCCGACTTCTTGACGGAAGTTATTCAGCTGCTCATCCGATAACCGTCCTAGCATATAAGCACGGGCATATATACCTGGTGCAGAGTGACCCTGAACGTAGATGAGGTCACCACCATGATCTGGTGATGGAGCATGCCAAAAATGGTTAAATCCAACGTCATACAAAGTAGCTGCGGACTGAAAGGATGAAATATGTCCGCCAACGTTTGTATCTTTGTTGGCACGCAAGACCATCGCCATCGCATTCCAACGCGTGTAAGAACGAATTCGGTGCTCTATATTTTGATCACCAGGTAGCCGTGCTTGCTGATCTACTGGGATAGTATTGATATAGGGTGTTTCTGCATGAAATGGTTGGCTAACACCATTCACTCTGGCATGGGAAATTTGTTGGTCAATAAGAAATGCCGCTCTTTCAGGCCCTTCATTCCGAATAACACCATCCAATGCCTGCAACCACTCCTGGGTTTCACCAGGATCCGCATCTTGCTTGCCTGCGCTACCCAAAATTTGATCTGGAACTGCCGCCATAAACTGTCTCCAATAGTTACATCAGTGTTATTAATTCACTTATAGACAATATTCTAGGAAGGTCTAAAGGTGTAAACAAGCAATTTTCCACATAATGATAGCTTTTCTCACTATATGAGATTTTGTTGCAACGCAAATATTTATTCAAGAATGAGGTGCAAGAGCCAAATAAGGCCATCAATAGGGCAAAATAGGCAAAGTACATGAAAAAAAACGCATTTTCAATCTGGAAACTAAAGCCTATTCAGTGGGTTCGTCGTGTGCGGGGCTTTAAGCTTGTCTACACCCCATTAATAGCAATAGTGCTATTTACCTTGGTCATGGGGCTCATCATGGGCACCCTTCGGCTTCAGGAAAAAAGTCAACAGGAATCCGCGCTTTTTAAGGAGCTCTCCCTAGCAAAACAGCGAATTCAGTTGCGCTTTTCTACCAACACGGATGTTCTGCAATCTATCGGCAGGGACTATGCCAATTCTGGAGATTCAGTAAAACTAAAAGGGAACGTCATTATTCAAGCAGAAAATCTGCTACAGAGTAATCATGAGATTGCGCAAATCATTTGGATCGATGAAGCTGGTCAATACCATTGGAAAATACCTTTAAATAACTTAAAAACGGAATGGTTTAACAGAGTTGAAAACGCTGGAGCAATAAAACAAGAGCTCAAACAAACTATTGAATTAAGCGCTGCAACAAGTAGACCTGCCTTTAGTCAGTTTATTTCACTGGAGGTTCCTAATGATGAACTGATCTCCAAAGAAATACGGAACGTATTTTGGCAGGCAGTACCGCAAAACTCTGGGAACGAAACAAAAGGCATGATTGCCGTCTTGTACACAACCCAGGGAATACTTGAAATGATCCCAGGTGAATTGAAAAGTCAATACCGATTCACCTTACTAACGGACAACGAAAAAGTCCTCGCAATCTCATCTGATAAAAACACACCCAAACGCGCATTTAGTAATCAAACCAGTCTTGATATTGGGGTGCTGAGTCCGAATCTTAGCTTACGCATTGATACCTACCCCCCAGCCACTAATCTCACTTTTAGAATGTTGATTGGTGTGGTGTTAGGTTTAAGTGCATTTGTGATTTGGAGTCTATGGTCGGTCTTAAAGCAAATGCAGGTTCGCCAAGAAGCCGAAGCAAGTCTTCGCGTAGAAATGAATTTTCGTAGTGCCATGGAAAACTCGACTCCCGTAGGAATTCGTGCGCACGACATGAATAAAACGATCACCTATGTCAATCCAGCCTTTTGTGACATGACAGGCTGGTCTGCTAAAGAACTGATTGGACAAAACCCCCCTTTTGCCTTCTGGCCTGAAGAGCTAAAAGATGAGCTCACTGAAAAAATGAATGGGGCAATCGAGCTAGCCTTAACTCAAGAAAAGAAAATCGTCATTGAGGGTTCAGTTCTCCATCGAAATGGATCAATCATTCAAACGCGTACTTTTATCGCGCCTTTGATTAACGAGAAGAATCAACAAACTGGCTGGATTACCTCTTTAATTGACATCTCCGAGCCAAAAAAGATTCGAGAGGAACTAGCAGCTTCACAAGAGCGCTTCGTTACCGTCTTGGAGGGCCTAGATGCTGCAGTTTCAGCAATATCTAATGAGACTAAAGAGCTGTTGTTTGCAAATCGTTTTTATCGTGAACTTTTTGGTAACACTGCTAAAGGTCATTTTGAATTAGCCGGTATCGATGTTAACCAAAATAAGTTAAAGGGCCTGAATAAAGAATCTATCGACTCTAAAACAACTACCACGCCCTCCGCATCTCTTTATCAGGAATCTGAATCAGAAGAAATTCAGTTATTAGATGAGGTCACGGGAGTATCAAAATGGTATGAGGTTCGTAGACGTTATATTCCCTGGATAGATGGAGATTTAGCACAGCTCTTAATTGCAACAGACATTACACTTCGGATTGAGGCGGATGATTTAGTTCGTCAACAAGAGGCGCGCATGCAATTTACTAGTCGTTTAACCACGATGGGAGAGATGGCATCATCATTAGCTCACGAGTTAAATCAACCTCTCGCTGCAATCTCTAACTACTGTATGGGTGTGGTGAAGCGTTTGCAAGGACAGCTTGACCCAACTCTCCAAAATGATATTCTTCCGGCATTAGAAAAGGCATCCGATCAGGCTCATCGGGCTGGCACCATTATTCAGCGTATCAGGGGCTTTGTGAAGCGCAGTGAACCGCAGCGTAAGTCCTGTGATATTAGCGAAATTATTAATGATGCAGTGGGTTT
Source organism: Polynucleobacter sp. (assembly GCA_044340835.1). GTDB lineage: Bacteria > Pseudomonadota > Gammaproteobacteria > Burkholderiales > Burkholderiaceae > Polynucleobacter. The sequence continues at coordinate 14 of JBIISV010000031.1, read as the reverse complement.
AGTAGAAATTGAGG
>JBIISV010000030.1:0-17134 GCA_044340835.1 Polynucleobacter sp. | reverse complement strand
AGGAGTTTCACCAGCTGTACATCCAAGGTTTAGTTGGTTTTAGTGCAATTGCAGTAGTGGCCCATATTTTAGTTTGGGCTTGGCGTCCTTGGTTCCATTGAAATCGGACAAAATCTTAGGGGAATGAAATGAAAAATAGTCACGTTATGAGCAAAGAACAAAATATGATCAGAGAGGATTCAATTACTTTTAATCTTATTTTTATTTTGTGTTTTTTAGTGTGCTTTGTTATTTCTTTATTTACCCAGATTTTGCCAAACAAGTGGAGTTCTTGGCTTCCAGGAGCTGAAGAAAAATCACTTATCGATGGTACAAGGTCGGCAGTTTATGGCTTTATGTCTTACTTAAATTAGGAGAAGATTATGTGGAGAATTTGGAAACTGTATGATCCGTTGCGATCAATGGTTGTTCAAGGTGTTTTCCTGTTTGGTCTTGCAGCAATGATTCACTTGATTTTGCTGAGCAGTGTTCGTTTTAACTGGTTGGATGGCTTGAGCCAAGCCCAGTTCAAAGCGATGGAAGCAAAAACAGGTTCTGCAATGCCACCATCAGTTCCAGCAGCAAAGTAATTTGTATAAAAAAATGGTGAATAGGGTTAGGTTAAATCGCTTCTTAGCTCAACCCTATTTATCCATTCATTGGAGAGCATAAAAAAATGGCCATGCTTAGTTTTGAAAGAAAGTATCGCGTTCGAGGCGGTACGTTAGTCGGTGGGGACTTATTCGATTTTTGGGTGGGGCCGTTTTATGTAGGATTTTTTGGTGTCACTACCGTTTTCTTCGCTTTTTTAGGTACCGCACTCATTCTGTGGGGTGCTTCACAGGGGCCTACATGGAACCCTTGGCAGATTAATATTGCGCCACCGGATATCAGTTATGGACTAGGCTTTGCTCCCTTATTGCAAGGCGGTCTTTGGCAATTGATTACAGTATGTGCTTTAGGAGCATTTCTTTCCTGGGCCTTACGTGAAATAGAAATTTGCCGAAAACTGGGCATGGGACTTCATGTTCCTTTCGCCTACTTAATGGCTGTATTTGCCTACTTCACTCTGGTGGTGATTAGACCTGTGCTCTTGGGGGCTTGGGGTCATGGATTTCCATACGGCATCTTGAGTCACTTGGATTGGGTTTCCAATACGGGATATCAATACCTTCATTTCCATTACAACCCAGCGCATATGATCGCTGTGTCCTTATTCTTTGCAACAACCTTTGCTTTGGTCTTACATGGCGGCTTGGTTTTGTCGTCTACCAATCCACAAAAAGGCGAGTTTGTTAAAACTCCTGAGCATGAAGATACTTTCTTTAGGGATGCAATTGGCTATTCCATTGGTACTTTGGGCATCCATCGCCTTGGATTATTTTTGGCATTAGCAGCAGTTTTCTGGAGTGCCGTTTGTATTGTGATTAGCGGTCCATTTTGGTCTCGTGGTTGGCCAGAGTGGTGGGGTTGGTGGTTGAACTTGCCAATTTGGCGTTAAGAGGAATATATACATCATGGAATATCAAAATCTATTTACTCAAGTTCAAGTAGTTGCTCCACCACATCATGGAGTTCATATAGACCCTCGTGATGAACGAGAGCGTTTTGGCGAGCCAGTTTTAATCCATTTATTTGGGCGCCTAGGTAATGCGCAGCTTGGACCAATTTACCTGGGTGGTTTAGGTGTCGCCTCCTTATTTTTTGGAATTATTGCAATCCAGATTATGGGTTGGAATATGTTGGCTTCAGTGAATTGGAACCCAATCGAATTTGTGCGCCAATTGTTTTGGCTATCTTTAGATCCGCCTTTACCTAAGCATGGCCTGTCTTTATTCATGCCGCTCAATGAGGGTGGCTGGTGGATGATGGCAGGCTTCTTCTTGACTGTCTCGATTCTATTGTGGTGGGCAAGAATGTATCGTCGTGCTATTGCCTTGGGTATGGGTACGCATATTGCCTGGGGATTCTTAGCAGCAATCTGGCTATATCTCGTATTAGGATTTATTCGTCCCATCATGATGGGTAGCTGGAGTGAAGCCGTTCCTTTTGGCGTCTTCTCGCATCTCGATTGGACCGCCGCATTCTCATTGCGTTACGGTAATTTGTTTTATAACCCTTTCCATATGCTATCGATTGTTTTCCTATATGGATCAGCGCTCTTATTTGCAATGCATGGCGCAACCATTCTGGCAGTGAGCCGTTTTGGTGGTGAACGTGAAATTGAGCAAATTGTCGATCGCGGTACCGCCTCAGAGAGAGCCGCTTTATTCTGGAGGTGGACCATGGGCTTTAATGCAACCATGGAATCGATTCACCGTTGGGCTTGGTGGTTTGCAGTCTTAACACCTCTAGTTGGTGGCATTGGTATTTTACTGACTGGCACTGTAGTGGATAACTGGTATTTATGGGCGGTTAAACACCATGTTGCGCCTTCTTATCCAGATGTATTTGGAGTCCCAATACCTGATCCGGCTACCTCAGGATTTGTTCCGCCCGCTGCACCTACCAACATAGGAGTTAAGCCATGAAGCAATTAAGAAAATTTCTGATATTGCCGGCTATTTTTGCAAGCGTTTTGCTGCTATCAGGTTGCGAGCGACCGCCAATGGAAACGGTTCAGCATGGTTTCCGTGGCACAGGGATGGATTTAATTTACAACCCGCGCATATTGGCTGAGCAAGCTGAGAAAAATGCTGCTCCTGTTTCATACGGAGCAGCGCCAGCAGATGGCCCAAAAGCAGGGGCTGTATATAAAAACGTGAAGGTACTCAATAATTTGAGCGTTGCTCAATTTACTGCATTCATGGTTTCAATGACCAGTTGGGTTGCGCCTGAGCAGGGCTGTAGTTATTGCCATAATCCTGCGAACTTTGCAGATGACTCTCTGTATACCAAGCAAGTTTCACGCAATATGATTTTGATGACTCAGCGCGTGAATACCCAATGGCAGGATCACGTTGCCCAGACTGGTGTGACTTGCTACACCTGCCACCGTGGCAACAATATTCCTGAGCAAGTCTGGTTCAAGGAGCCAAAACAACAAACAGGTAATGGACTATTGGGCAATAAAGATGGGCAAAATACTCCAGTTGCTGCCTCAGGATACTCTTCCTTGCCAAATGCATATTTCGATCAATACCTCTCAAAATCTAGCAATATTAGGGTGGCTGGAGATACAGCATTACCAACGGGTAATAAGCACAGCATTAATGAGACCGAATCAACTTACGGTCTGATGATGCATTTCTCAAAATCATTGGGAGTCAATTGCACTTATTGCCATAACACTCGAAACTTCTCATCTTGGGAAGAGAGTCCTCCACAAAGGGCGAAGGCTTGGTATGCGATTCGGATGGCGCAAGATATCAATAATAATTATATGGAGCCAATTAAGGGATTGTTCCCGCCCCATCGTTTAGGCCCAACTGGTGATGTTGCTAAAGCCAATTGTGGCACTTGCCACCAAGGTGCTTACAAGCCGCTTTATGGGGTGTCGATGTTGTCGGACTATCCATTCTTAACTGGCCCAGCTAAGCCAGCACTAAAGGCAAAAGATGCTCCTCCTCCACAGGCAAAATCAGTGGCAATGAAGTAGTCTATAGTTTGTGATAACCAATAGCGTCATAGGATCAATATGACGCTATTTTTTTGTAGAAAAGTTGGTTTGAGGAAATGCTAAAGAAAGCTGACTTGAAGGAAGGTGGAGCATCCACTGCCGTTGTCATTGGTAGTGGCTTTGGTGGGCTGGCGGCCGCCATTCGTTTGTCTTGCAAAGGCTATAAGGTCATTGTTTTAGAAAAACTAGATGCCCCAGGTGGTAGAGCCTATGTCCATCGGCGTGATGGTTATACCTTCGACGCAGGTCCAACTATTATTACTGCACCATTTCTATTGAATGAACTTTGGGAATTGTGTGGCAAGAAGATGTCAGATGATGTTGATCTGCGCTTAATGGATCCTTTTTATCGAATCCGTTTTGATGATGGTACTCACTTTGATTACACGGGTGATCCAGCCAGAATGCGTGATGAAGTTGCTAAGTTTGCACCAGAAGACTTACCGGGTTATGAGCGCTTTTTAGCGGAAGCAGAGAAATGCTACAAGCTTGGTTTTCAGGAGCTGAGCTCGACTGCATTTGACTCAATCGGGGATTTGATTCGTGCAATTCCATCCATGATTAAGATGCGGGCTTGGGAGAGCATCTATAAATTAGTTGCACGTCATTTAAAGAACGACAAGATACGTCAAGTGATGAGTTTTCATCCACTTTTAATTGGGGGTAATCCTTTTTCTGTTACCGCAGTATATGCACTTATCAACTCCTTAGAGCGTCGTCATGGAGTGCATTCTGCGATGGGTGGAACAGGTTCCTTAATTAAAGGCTTGGCTGGTTTATTGGCTAGTAGAGGGGTAGAAATTCGTCTTAATTCTGAGGTCAAGCGCATCGAAGTAGAGGATGGCAAATCTCAAGGCGTCACGCTAGCTAATGGTGAATTTATTGCCTCAGATATTGTGGTTTCGAATGCGGATGCTGCTTGGACCTATCAAAAACTCATCGCCCCAGAGCACCGGAAAGTGTGGACCGATGCCAAGGTAAATAAGAGCAAATACTCCATGAGTCTGTTTGTTTGGTACTTTGGTACGGATAAGCAATACCCCGATGTTCCTCACCATATGATCTTATTGGGCAAGCGTTATAAAGAGCTGTTAACGGATATCTTTAAAAAACATGTGCTCGCAGATGACTTTAGTCTGTATTTGCATAGACCAACTGCTACCGACCCATCTTTGGCTCCTGCTGGAGGTGATGCCTTTTATGTATTGGCTCCAGTACCGAATTTAGAAAGCGGCACGGACTGGGCCAAAGAGACTGAGCCCTATCGTCAAGCTATTGCTAAATATTTAGATGAAAGCGTTTTGCCTGGATTTGAGAAGCATCTTAAAACATCCTTTTGTATGACACCTCAAGATTTTCAGGATCGCCTCCTGTCTGTGAAAGGCGCTGCCTTTGGCTTTGAACCTCTCTTGCTCCAAAGTGCCTGGTTTAGGCCGCATAACCGTAGCGAAGATGTCAAAGGTCTTTATATGGTTGGTGCTGGAACTCACCCAGGTGCGGGTATCCCCGGTGTTTTATCTTCGGCAAAAGCATTAATGTCTGTAGTAGATGAACCTAGAAAAGTCATGGTATGAGTCAAAATATTAAAGATCTACAAGAGTGTGTGGCAACGATGCGGGATGGATCCAAGTCTTTCTTTGCTGCCTCAAGAATTTTGCCTCAGAGAGTCAGGGATCCTGCAACTGCGCTCTATGCATTTTGTCGCATTACCGATGATGTAGCCGATGCGGTAGACGCAGAGCCTGATGCTATTCCTAAATTGCGTGAACGCCTTGATCGAATCTATCAAGGTACGCCTGATAATATTGCTGCTGACCGTGCTTTATCAATTGTCGTTAAAGAATTTGATCTCCCTATTAGTTTGCCGCTTGCATTAATCGAGGGTTATGAATGGGACACCCAGTTCAGAACCTATAACTCATTAGAAGATTTACTAGATTACTGCGCTAGAGTTGCCGGTACAGTTGGAGCGATGATGTGTGTCATTATGGATCGCCGAGAGCCTGAGACTTTAGCAAGAGCCTGTGAACTTGGCCTTGCAATGCAGCTAACTAATATTGCGCGTGATGTTGGTGAAGATGCTGCTAACGGGCGGATCTATTTACCCTTGGATTGGCTCAGAGAGGCTGGATTAGAACCCGAAGTTTGGTTAAGCAAGCCCGAGTTTAATGATCAAATTGCGAGTGTGATTGCGCGCCTCCTAAAACATGCTGATGTTTTGTACTCTCGTGCTGAGAGTGGAATTTCGGATTTACCATGGGATTGTCGTCCAGCAATTCAGGCGGCTAGGCTGATTTATGCGGAGATTGGTCGACAGGTGGAGAAGCTCAATTTAGATTCTGTCTCAACAAGGGCTTATGTGCCGTCTAAGAGAAAACTGGTTCTTTTGGCAGAAGCCTTTACCGCTATCTCTAAGATATTTTCTAGGAAACTTAAAGTTGATGCAGATAAAGCAATTCAGTATTTAGTGAATGCGGTAGTTGAAGTGCCTCATGAAAAGCGTTTTGATGGGACAGCACACGATCGTCTAATGTGGTTCGTAGACTTAATGGAGCGACAAGAGCGTCGTCGTAATACTCGAACGCATGGTAGAGCCTTACACTAGTTGCAGAATTTTTAGCTAAGTTACCAAGTCCTACGTGGCATTCTCCACGGTAGCATCAATTGAGTTGAAGTTAAGGTGAGTTTGGGGACGCTTAAGGTTTCATGAAATGAGAGCACCTTTTCTCCTAACAGCTCAGAATTTAAAACAGAGCGGGTGTAAAAAGGCGTGTTTTCTAAAATCTGATGCACCGCTAAGGTCTCAGGACTTTGATTGCGCATATGCCCCCGAATCCCCCAGATTGTTTTGGGGAGAGCTTGCCTTGGAGGGGGTTCAAAGTGATCAATTGTGCCATTTGGGTTAAAAGTTAATGCCAGTATATTTTCTTGGACATTCTTTTCTCGGACATCATAAATCACCGAAGTTCTGCCACCACTCATCTCTGCTCTTGACCAATCCCATTCATGAAAAGCTTGGCTGATCGGTTCATCACCTTCATTTGAATCTAAATAGGCATTGCCTTCCCATTGCAAGTTAGGAGAATTTAAGTTCACTTTTACTCTCGCTGAAGGGGCAAGCGGCCCCCAACGATGTTTGCCAGCAGCATCTAGTGGCGTACTAAAGTTGAATAAGGTATTGGGATAGAGTTCAACGGTACCAGCAATCTTTTGCCCAAAAGGTACTGCGCGCTCTAAAATCTGAACGGTTAATTTATTGCCATCCCAATGCAAACTGCTTGGACCGATGACAAATTCGGTAGAGTTTCGGGAGACTTGTTTTTCTCCTCTCTCAGTCATAGCCCAGCGATTTTTTCCTGGACTATAGATGGCAACATTCAGGGAGCAATGATTTTCAGGATTGACCGCAGAATTATTTCTTCTAGCCCAGGCATAGTAGGGAGAGAAAACGCTGCCAACAAATGCAATTAGTACGATGCCATTTTTACCATCGTCACTTAGAGCATCGATGTACCACCAGAGATAAGCGTTCTCCCCGACAGCTTGATCAAACCGAGGCGATCCATCAGGGTTGCGGCCGCCATGCGTCCCGATAGTGCCGCCATCGGCACTCCCGGACCTGGATGCACGCTGCCCCCCGCTAGATACAGACCCGGAATCGGGCTTTGTGCTGACGCTCGCCCAAAGGTTTCCATCCATCCATGATTGGCTTGGCCATAAAGAGCTCCGCCCGTTGCTGGAAAGAGTTGATTGAAAAGAAAGGGCGTTGTACGTTGACATATTGCGCTATCCAAGTCGATATTGAGACCACATTGTTGTAGAAGACTAAAAGTTTCGTTTTCGCATGCTTCAATCTCTCGAGCACTGAATTCTGACTGATCGCCTTTTGCGGGGGCATTGACTAGGCATAGCAGTCTTTGTGAGTTTGAGCTCGCTTCATAAGTATCGCCTTGATCTTGAGCGCATACATAGACCGTTGGCTTTTGGGGAAGGCGATTCTTTTGAAAAATATCATCAAACTCAGCACGATAATCTTGATTAAAAAATACATTATGTCGAACCAAAGGAAAGCCATCCGTTTTAGCATTGATCGACCAGGTAATAGCAGAAAGTGATCTTTTGGCAGCGCTTGGCGGATTCATTTTAGTATTCAATGATTGTCTTGCAGATGGGCTTAGTAAGCCCGTTTGAAGGGCGGCTAGATCACCATTAAAAATGACTGCTTGTGCTTGAATAGTGGTACCGTCGGCTAATCGAACTCCACTAGCACGACCATGCTCCATTAAGATTTCTTCACAAGTGTGGCCCGTCATGATTTGGACGCCTTTATCTTGCGCTAACTTCTGTATAGCTTTAACTAAGCTATACATTCCACCTTCAATTGCCCAAACTCCTTGCGCCTCAACATCCGCTATCAACATTAAGGTCGCAGGAGCTTGATAGGGAGATGATCCGCAATAGGTTGCGTATCTTCCGAATAATTGATGCAATCTGGGATCGTGAAAGTATTGACCTAGCGAATTCCATAAAGCATTAAATAAGCCAATCTCGTACAAGACCTTGGACCCTGATATACCTAAATCTGCAATCATGCCTCCAAAGCTGGGCTTTTCAGATAGCATATAGGGCTTCTCAAGTGTCTGATAGAGTTTGCGACATTGCTTAGAAAATTGAAGAAAGCGATCAGCCTCTGCCGCTGAAGAAAATGCTTTAATCGCTTCTGCTGATTGATCGACATTCGCAAATAAATCAAGCCGCTCATCTTTGCTCCAGGCATGGCGAGCTAGGACCTCTAGCTTGGCAATACTTAATTCGGACTCTAAGCTAGTTCCCGCTTTTTGGAAGAGCGCATCAAAAACCCAGCGCATGGTGAAGACCGTTGGGCCAGAGTCTATTAGCGCAGGAGAGAGGGGGTCGCTCGAGCAATTTAATTGCCGAATCTTACCTCCCAACCGATCCTCTTTTTCAATCAGAATCACTTCAACTCCAGAGGAGGCGAGATCGAGTGCGCAACTTAAGCCGCCAATACCTCCGCCAATGATAATGACTGGTGCTTTAGACAAGGGTGCGACCCTTCCAACTGCCGGTTGCATCAAAGGGGATATAGCGGGAAAACATGGACTCAGAAAAATATTGGCCGCTTAAGGAGGCGCGAATCGCATTCTGGTGGGCACCCTGTCGGGCATATTGATCCATCGCCGCCTGGGATTGCCAAATAGTAAAAGTTGCCTGCCGAAAGAGAGGGGCTTCACCAACACCAGCAGCAATAATGCAACCAGAGGATTGCTCAAGAGAGACTTCTGCTGCAGGCTGCTTACGCCAAAAGGGAATGCAATAACGTGGCTTAATTGATGCTCTAGTAATAGAAACGATTGGGCCTGAAGAGGGTGCTTCGGCTGTAATGTTTGGAACAAAACCTGACCACTGGCCCTTTATGGAATATGCCTTCAGTTTGACCGAGAAAAAATCCTGAGCATGCGTTCTATACCAACGAATTAATCTAGATGATTGATAAAATTCTTCAAGGCTAGCTATGTCTTGAAAAACACAAAATAAGGCCTGATGGGTTCCGCTTGGATGAATTGAGAAGCCACCATTTTTTCCTGAACCCATATGTTTATAGAATTTCAGTCCTGGAGTTTTCCAGAGCCCAAGGCGGGCAAACATGAGTCTGAGAATACCGCTAATTTTTGCTGATAATTGGATATCAACCAAAACCATTAAGGCAACTTGGCCATTCATTACTGACTTTCTAATCAATAGCCTTAATGTCGCTATCTACCAAGCCATATTTTCTGAGTTTAATGTACAGGCTTTGACGAGATAAGCCTAGGATTTCAGAGGCTGAAACGCGATTATCATTGCTTAAATCTAAAGCAGCTTTAATGCAGAGCTCCTCAATCAAGTCAGTTGTCTCGGTAAGAATGTCCTTTAAAGGGACTTTTCCAACCAGCATAGACAATTCTTCAGAGCTACGCACCAGTTTTTTGTCTATGCGCTTGCCTTTATTTTCTCTCGAATCCATTTGGCGAAAGATCATGCCAATGCAGGGACGTGGATGAGCCACGGATACTGCTGAGATATCGACTAATTTAAAGCTACCACTATTACTGCTAATCGAAGAGATACACGATTGAGCACTGGCTTTGCCTTTTAAGGATTGCATCATCCGATCAAAATCCGCCGTCTCTGATCCAAGATAACTTGTTATAGAGCTGCCAATTAATTCTTGCTCACCTTTGGTGTTGCTAAGTTTAACAAAGGCTTTATTTGCCTTGAGAATCAGGCCTTCTGGGGTGCAAACGACAAAACCATAAGCATTATTTTCAATGGCCTTTACCGTTAAAGAATCTGACTCTAATGCAGGGTCAGCTTGAATGGGATCCAGTGGCTTCAGATTCAGTAGTAAGTGAGGTTTGCCGCTACTAGTAAAAGAGCTTGCACTGATTCGAATTTTTTTGTCGCCAACAAAAGAGGTATCTAAGTTCCTTGACTCACCTATTTCTTGCATCTCCTGAAAAAAGCGGGTTACTTTGCTTAGTTCATCAGCAGGTAGGAGTGACAGAAATGATTTTCCAATGTAGTGATTTTTAGCAATTAGGAGCTGCTTAATGGCATTGCCGTTCATTTCGACTATCGGGTATCCATCATCTGCTTGAAGAATGATAATGGATTCAGTGCCAATTTCAAAGATAAACCGAAAACGTTCTTCCAGCTGATTTATTTTTAGATGGTCTTGGCTAATCTTTTTTTGAGCTGAAATTAAATCTTGTTGTAGTTGGGCGATCTCTGCAAGATCTCTACCGATAACGATGATCTTTTGGTTCGACGGCACCTTGATTGAGGCGCACATTATTGGCAACGATGTATCTTTTGAATTACTTGAGAGATTGATTTGTCTAAATTTGGAAATGCTATCTCGGTTAGCATCATCTAATAGATGCTGCACCTTTTTTTTGCTGTCTGGCTCCACTACTTCGAGCCATTTTTTTCCAATCAGGTCATCTGGAATGCGTTTAATCAGACTTTGCTTATGAGAGTAAACATCTTGTATTGATCCAGAATCATCCAAAACAAAGGAGATATCCGCGGACGCTTGGGCTATATGACTAAGCTCATCACTGCTGAGGTTCTGATATAGATTGTGCGGTTGCGGTGAAGTAGTCATCTTAATTTAAGCGAGTTCTTTGAGATAGTAGAGCAGATGCTTTCTTAATAGCTTCTTCTGCAGTTAGGGCGCAGACATCTGCTGAGCAGGCGCTGACAAGCTCGGGTTTATAGTCGAACAAAGGACCACCAACCATCGTTAGCACATCTTTATTTTTTGGGATTTTTTTAATTTCTTTTAACAATGATTCCATTGTATCCCACTGAGCCTCAGTTGAGACAGAAATCCCAACTAAATCACAGGCTTGCGAGCGAATTCGATCTAATAACTCGTCACTAGAAATTTCAATTTCGACCGCGGCATTCCAGCCGGCCAGCTTGAAGAATTCACCCAACATTAAGATGCCAAGGGTGTGCTGGGACCCCGGCACATTAATGAGAAGAGCGCTTCCCTGGTAATCGCTTAAATTACTTTGATCTACAAAGATGGGGCTGAGCTGGTGAATCAGATTCTGAGCGCGCCCTAGCGCAAGCGTGACTTCTGTGAAGCTGTTTTCATCGTTTTCCCAGAGCTCTTGTAGGCGTCTAGTCGATGCTGGGATGAGATTTACATAAAGTGATATGAGGGAATGGCCCGATTTTTGCATGCATTCTATGAAGGAGAAGCAGTCCTCAATAGGGCCATCAATGAGTATCTGGCAAAAATCGACAATCTCAGTTTGTTTTACTTCAAGCTCACCAGCTTTGTCCGCAGCCAGTTCGCTGCTTAATTCCACCTTATGCCCCATGAGTAAGCGGGGGATAATTTCCGATTCAATGGTTTTATTAAGCCAGAGCATCATTTCTGCGCTATCTAATTCGCCTAAATTAGACTGGAATGTTTTTTTCAGCGAGTCCGGCAAAACCCATCTCCTAATGATGCAATTAGTAATACAAAATGAAGGGTGCTAAATGCTCACCGAAAAATATGCTGCACCGCAAAAATAAATGACCTGATTTATGTCAAAAAAGGTTTATTTAGTAGCGGTACTATTTAGCATTCTTTTTCAATAACTTGCCATAGGGAAAGTACCAGTAATAGGGTTATCCCGAGGACTTTCTTTTCCTAAATAACGTAAACTTTACTTGACACTTTTAGCATCAAAAAGTGCCTTAAGGATTGTTTAAAGGTTGTTTTAGAAAATATAGCAGACGCTGAATGGAAAAAACATATAAGCCACTCTACACCCCAGAGGAACGGGTAAAAAGAGATGCAACTAAATGGACCTTGGTTCAGGGAATTTTAGCGCCTGTCCAATTCTTAGTTTTCTTAGTCAGCTTATATCTTGTTCTCCGTTTTTTGTGGACTGGAGAGGGTGAGTACGCTGCTAATGTATCAGTGGTGTTGAAGACCTTAACGCTCTACACCATCATGATTACCGGATGCATTTGGGAAAAAGTCGTTTTCAATTGCTATTTATTTGCGCCGGCATTCTTCTGGGAGGATGTCTTCAGTATGCTGGTATTGCTTTTGCATACTTTATATCTAGTTGCCTTGGTAACGGGATACTTAGATCAATATCAACTCATGATTTTGGCTTTAGCTGCCTATGCCACTTATGTAGTGAATGCGGGTCAATTTATTTGGAAGCTGCGCATGGCGCGCTTAGACCAAGAGAAGCGGCAGCGTGCGTCTCAGCTTGGCGCTGAGGCTGTCCGCTTGGATGCTGCGAAAGCAGCAAGCCTATATAGCTCCTCAGCAAGCTTAACCGGCTTAAGTATGGAGGGGGCTGAAGAACTGCATCGCAATCTTATACAAGGGACGCAATTTTTTGGATTTATTGCAGTGATTGCCCATCTTCTTGCTTATATTTATTCCCCTTGGCTGAAATAATTTAAAAGACTCCATTTACGAATGCAAAAAAAGTCATATACCCAAAAACGTAGCCAGTTAGAGGAATACTTTGATCGGACGGCGGTTGATGCTTGGGCAAAACTCACTTCGACTGCGAAGGTGAGTGGTATTCGTGCAAAGGTGAGAGCGGGGCGTGAAGAAATGCGTCACTTATTACTTAGTTACTTGCCTAGTGATTTGACTGGTCATCGTGTTTTGGATGCTGGCTGTGGAACTGGGGTCTTAGCGGCTGATTTAGCAAAGCGAGGGGCCCATGTGCTTGCTATTGATTTATCGCCTACTTTAGTAGATTTGGCTCGGGAACGAATTGGTACTGATTTTGGAGCGGGCTCCATTGAGTTTTGCTCTGGCGATATGTTGGATCCGGCCTTAGGTGAGTTTGATCATGTCGTTTGTATGGATTCAATGATTCACTACCACCATTTAGATATTGCGGATGCGATGGCCAAGCTTGCTGAGCGTACTCGGTCCAATATTGCTTTTACTTTTGCCCCTAATAATGCAGCGCTCAGTACATTGCTGACCCTTGGCAGCTTATTCCCGCGAAGCGATCGCTCGCCATTTATTCAACCCATTTCAATGGACTCTCTCACCAGAACTTTTAGCAAGCATGATGGCTTATCTGATTGGGCGCCAGTCAGCACCCAAAAAGTACAGCGCGCTTTTTATTTTTCCCAGGCTATGCGTCTCAGTAAGAGGCAGGCTGATCAAAAGGCGGTGCGATAGCGATGAAAATGTTTACTCTGACCTGGCGTGGCAAAGAGCTATTTGAAAATTGGAAGAGAGTGAGTCCAAGGTTCTTGCCTTTTGCAGATGTTGCTACCAAAGAGTTGCCACTGAGCCGTCTCTTGAGGCTATCGCTTTTCCAGGTCTCCGTTGGCATGGCGATGGTGATGTTGATTGGCACCCTGAACCGGGTCATGATTGTTGAATTGCAAGTGAGTGCCGCTTTAGTTTCTATTATGGTTGCCTTGCCTCTCCTGTTTGCTCCATTTAGAGCTCTGATTGGCTTTAAGAGTGATAGCCATAAGTCTTTTCTTGGCTGGCGTAGAGTGCCCTATATCTGGATAGGCTCTTGGTTGCAATTTGGTGGTTTTGCCATCATGCCTTTTGCACTTATTTTGTTATCTGGCGATACCACATGGCCTGCTTGGTTTGCACAAGCAGCAACGGGACTGGCTTTTTTATTGGTCGGTGCTGGTATGCAGACTACTCAAACTGCCGGCCTCGCTTTAGCTTCAGACCTTGCTGAGCCTGAGGCCAGGCCAAGGGTAGTTGCGCTCATGTACATGATGTTATTGGTTGGTATGGCAGTGAGTAGTGCCATCTTTGGCTATTTGCTCATTGATATCACGCCCCTATTGTTAATTCGAGTGGTGCAGGGTGTTGCTGTAACTACCTTGATACTCAATGTCATCGCGGTCTGGAAGCAAGAGCCGCGTCAGCCCCACTTAACATCCCACTCAATTCCAACGCCCAGCTTTAAGGCAACTTGGGCTACCTTTGCGAAACAAGGCAAAGTGATCCGTTTCTTGGTGGCCTTAGCTTTGGGTACAGCTGCATTTAGCATGCAAGACATTATCTTGGAGCCCTATGGTGCTGAGGTATTAGGCCTATCGGTTAGCGCCACTACAGTATTAACTAGTCTGACTTCCTTGGGTGCTCTAGTAGCTTTTGGGATAGCCGCACGTTATTTAAATCGCTCAATTGACCCATACCGCCTTGCCTCAATTGGCGCTTTGTTTGGAATTCTGGCATTTAGTTGCGTTATTTTTTCAGAGCCATTACTTTCTCCAACGCTATTTCGATGTGGTGCATTTTTGATTGGCTTTGGAGGCGGTTTATTTTCTGTGAGTACCTTAACTGCCGCAATGAGTTTTGAATCAGGCGGGATGAATGGTTTAGTTCTTGGTGCTTGGGGCGCGGTACACGCTACTGCATCGGGTCTTGCCATCGCAGCTGGTGGCGTTATTCGTGATCTCATTTCTAGTCTAGCGACTAGTGGTTTATTAGGTGATGGCCTTCTTTCTGCTGCTACAGGCTATAGCTTTGTGTATCACATTGAATTTTATTTACTTTTTATTACATTGATCGCAATTGGACCTTTAGTCATCATGAATAAGCAGCCCATGATGAATGTTTCTCAGAAGTTTGGTTTAGATGAATTACCAAGTTAAATAGTGGCAGAGTATATTTTTTCACAATAGGCGTTATTGTTAAAAGGGAGAACAAGATGGCAACCGGAGCAATTACAGAATATATAGATGTTGCACAATTGGTGCTATATGCATTTTGGGTATTTTTTGCAGGTCTCGTGTATTACCTGACCGTAGAAAGTAAGCGTGAAGGTTTTCCGCTGGAGTACGACATTCGAGGCGAGACGCGACGAGCAGATGGAATTGCTGGCATGCCTGCACCGAAAACTTTTCATACAGAGTATTGGGGTGATGTGACTGTTCCGAAAGACGAGCCCCTGGAAAAAGTGGCAGCTAGACCCTCCAGTTATTTAAATGGTGCTCCCTTAGTACCAACTGGAAACCCGATGCTCGATGGCGTTGGGCCGGGTGCATTTACAAAGCGTGCAGATATTCCTGATATGACATCAGAAGGTCAAAAACGCATTTTGCCAGGACGCTTACTCGGCCAATTTACTGTAGCCAAGCAAGATAGAACTCCAGTGGGCATGGAGGTAATGGGTGATGATGGTCTGATAGCTGGTACCGTGAAAGAGCTATGGATTGATCAGGCTGAAGTCGTGATTCGCTATTTTGAGATTGAAACCTTGCCAGAGTTTGGTAGTAGGAGGGTGTTGCTACCAATGAATTTCTCACGAATTCATCGTGACTACATCAAGGTTGAGTCGATTCTTGCCAATCAATTTGCTTTGGTACCCGGCTTAAAGAGTCAGGATCAAATCACCTTGTTGGAAGAAGAGAAGATCATGGCTTACTTTGGTGGTGGCACTTTGTATGCAACCGCTGAGCGCCAAGAACCGCTTATTTAATTGCTATTCATTGAAAGTATTTTGTGAATCAAAAACCACATCAATCAGCAGAGTATGAGTTTGAGGCTACTTTAGGGCTGCCTGAACCATTGCCGCAAGATGAAATGATCTTGTGGCAGGGTGCTCCTAATTGGATCTCCATGGCGAAGCATGTATTTCGTTTGCAATGGCTCAGCTTGTACTTTGCTGTGATTGTGATTTTGCAAATGATTTCAGTGTCTGGTGGTGAGGGCGGATTAGCCGCTGGGTGGAGCAGCGTAGCACTTGCCTTCTTCCTGGCTGTGATTGGTCTTGTATTGGTTGGTCTACTGGCGTACTGGTCTGCAACTACAACCATGTATACCTTAACAAACCGCCGTATCGTGATGAGGGTTGGCATTGTTTTAACTGTGACATTTAATCTTCCCTATAAGACTCTCGGTAGTGCAGATCTCAAGCTATATAAAGATGGAACGGGCGACATTCCAATGCAAATTGCTACCGAGGATAAGATTGCCTTCTTTCATTTGTGGCCTCATGCACGACCATGGCGTCTGGCTGCCCCGGAGCCAATGATGCGTTGTGTGCCAGAGGCAAAGAAGGTAGCAGCCATTCTGACAGAGGCTTGGATCTTGTCTACTGGCCTTAGCAAGATAGCAGCGCAAAATAATGAAGTTGAGCAATCTGAGCAAGCGGGAGTGCAGGCAGTATGAGCATCTCCGAAAAAAAGGATTTTTTATCACCTGTCGCCAAGATACTAGTGGCCGTTGGTATTTCCATGGTGCTGCTACTGGTGTTTATTAATAGTCGAAACTTGAGTCAGGTGAGGGAGCCAGATGCAGCGCCCACGAAAGTGCTGCAGTTGCGTTTTGAAGATCGGCCAGACGGTTCGATTGCAGTAATCAATTACAAAACAGGTCAGGAAATTGATTCTATTCAGGGTGAGGCAGGATTTGTGAGGGGCACTTTACGTGGTCTGGCTCAAGAAAGAAAGCGTAGAGGACTTGATAGCGGCCCACCATTTGAGCTCATTTATCGAGCGGATGGCCGTTTGACTCTGTTTGATACTGCAACTGGTCGTATGCTTGATTTAGAGTCTTTTGGCCCTACCAATGCGGGAACATTTTTTAAGTTATTTAATGCATCACAGACGGTAGCAGCTAGTAAATCATAAATATTTTTTTGGAGTGATAAATGAGTTTAGATAGCGCAGAAAGCATGTTGCAAAGTCAAATTCCAGCAAAAGGATCGATTAATGAGTCCACTAAGATGGCGCTGGAAGATGCGGTATTAAGCCCCCGCTTTTATACAACTAATTTTAAAGAGATGGATCGTATTAGTATCGATACATTGCGCCCAGAGTGGGATGTATTGATGGCAGAGTATGAGGGTGATAACAACTCCGATCACTTCCAGCGTCCTGCAGATATGGATAAAAATTATTCCAATCTTCATCCAGCGCTATATGATGAGTTTGTTGAATTCTTGATCAGCTCAATTACTTCAGAATTCTCTGGTTGTATTTTGTATGCAGAGATTAAGCGTAAAGTCA
>JBIISV010000143.1:0-5114 GCA_044340835.1 Polynucleobacter sp. | reverse complement strand
GAAGCGACTGGAAGGTCATACGTGATCTACTTCCTTACTTATTGGAATATAAATTTAGAGTTACGGTCGCACTTGCTTGCTTAGTAGCCGCCAAGGTAGCCAATCTCGGTATTCCGATTTTGATGAAGCAGTTGATCGATACGCTTAATATCAAAGCGGATTCCCCGCAAGCTTTATTGATAGTGCCGGCAGGCTTGATATTGGCTTATGGACTCTTAAGACTCTCAGCCTCCTTATTTACGGAATTACGTGAAGCCCTCTTTGCCCGTGTTACACAAAATGCAGTTCGCAAAGTGGCTCTTCAAGTGTTTGAGCATTTGCACTCATTAGCACTGAGTTTTCATCTGGCTCGCCAGACGGGTGGTGTGAGTCGTGATATTGAGCGCGGTACTCGCGGTATTCAGTCGCTGATTTCTTATTCGCTTTACAGTATTTTGCCGACCTTAATCGAGTTTTGTCTCGTGCTGGGTTACTTCGCTTATGCATACGATATTTGGTTTGCGGCAATTACCTTGGCTGCCTTAGTGCTTTATATCGGCTTTACAGTAATTGTGACTGAGTGGCGAACTCACTTTCGTCGCACCATGAATGACATGGATTCTAAGGCTAATCAGAAGGCGATTGATTCCTTGCTCAATTTTGAGACTGTAAAGTACTTTGGTAACGAGGCTTTTGAGGCGAGTCGTTACGATCAAAATCTAGTGCGTTATCAGCTTGCTGCCGTTAAATCCCAAAAATCCTTAGCAGCCCTTAATTTTGGACAGCAAACTATTATTGCGGTGGGCTTAGTCATGATTTTATGGCGTGCTACTTTGGGTGTAATTGATGGCTCAATGACCTTGGGTGATTTGGTACTAGTAAATACCTTGATGATCCAGCTGTATATCCCATTGAATTTCTTGGGGGTGATCTATCGAGAGATTAAGCAAGCGCTCACTGATATGGATCGAATGTTCTCCCTTTTAAATACGGAGAAGGAGATTGCTGACGCACCAAATGCTCATGCATTGCATATTCGTAATCAAGGTTGTGGACCAGATGTTCTTTTTGAGAATGTCTCTTTTCACTATGATGCGAAGCGTAAAATTCTGAAGGATGTCAGCTTTAACATACCAGCTGGCACAATTACTGCAGTGGTCGGACAGAGCGGGGCAGGCAAGAGCACCTTGGCACGCTTGTTGTTTCGTTTTTATGATGTCCAGTCTGGAAAAATCCTGATTGATGATCAGAATATTACTGATGTAAGTCAAGCCAGTCTACGTAAAGCAATCGGTATCGTACCGCAGGATACGGTTTTATTTAACGATACGATTGGCTATAACATTGCCTATGGCAATCCCAATGCCTCCATTGATGAGGTTCATGAGGCAGCTAGAGCGGCTCAGATTGATACCTTTATTAAGCATCTTCCAGATGCTTATGAAACTCCAGTTGGTGAGCGGGGCCTGAAGTTATCCGGCGGAGAAAAGCAGCGCGTTGCAATTGCCCGAACATTGCTCAAGAAGCCTGCCATGCTGATTTTTGATGAGGCTACTTCGGCCTTGGACTCTAAGACGGAGCGGGCGTTTCAGGAAGAGTTGCTTGGTCTTGCTAAGAATCGCACTACCTTAATCATTGCCCACCGACTCTCGACCATTATCCATGCCGACCAAATTTTAGTGATGGATCATGGGCAGATCGTAGAGCGTGGAACACATAATGAGCTTTTGTCTGGTAACGGCAGATATGCCGAGATGTGGCAAATGCAAGAGCGCGCTACCCTTGATTAGAATCATTTGATGAGTACGCAAGAATCTATTCTAAAAAATGCTTTTGCAGCTGCGGTAGCGGTAGCTGATCCTCAGATTATTGTTCCACAATATTTAGCAAAGATCTTTCCTGATGGGCGTAAGCCTGGGGGAAGGTGCGTTGTTATCGGGGCGGGTAAGGCCAGTGCTTCGATGGCCAGTGCATTGGAGACATACGCAAAATCAGATTGGCTTGGGGTCGATATTGAAGGCGTAGTGTTGACTCGGTATGGACATAGCTCTCCAACCCATCAGATCCGAATTATTGAAGCGGGGCATCCTGTCCCAGATCAAGCAGGCATGGATGGCGCAAAAGAAATCTATCGCCTAGTTAGTGAATTACAAGAAGGCGATATTCTGATTGCCTTGATCTCCGGTGGTGGCTCTAGTCTTCTCACTTTGCCTCAGCTTGGCATCAGCATTGAAGATATGAGAAAGACCACGGAATCATTATTGCGCTCGGGCGCGCCTATCGAAGAGATGAATGTGGTGCGCAAACATTTATCTGCGATCTTGGGCGGTAATTTGGCAAGACTGGCTATTGCTCGGGGAGCGCGAGTTGAAGCTTTGCTTATTTCTGATGTGACTGGAGATTCTCCTGCAGATATCGCAAGTGGTCCGTGCGCCCCTGATTATTCAACTTACCAAGATGCTTTGGATATTTTGGTGAAGTATCGACTAGTTGAGGGAGTGATTCCACCCTCTGTGATATTCCATTTGAAGCGTGGCCTTGCCGGTGAAGTACCAGAGACATTAAAGGTCAGTGATCTGGAAAACGCTCACGTAAATAATCATGTGATTGCCACAGCCTATAAGAGCCTTGAGGCTGCAGCAGACTATGTGCGCACTCAAGGATATGAGCCCGTAATCTTAGGCGACACCATTACGGGTGAAGCACAGGAAGTGGGTATTGAGCAAGCTGCTTTGGCAAGACGGTATCTGCAGGATCAAGAATCTCTAAAACAGCCTATTGCATTCATTTCTGGTGGTGAATGTACTGTCACTATTTCTGCAGAGATTAAGGGGCGTGGCGGTCGTTGCAGTGAGTATTTACTCGCACTGTTTGACGCCTCTACAGATCTTCCAAACATGTCAGCTTTAGCTGCTGATACTGACGGTATTGATGGTAGCGAGATGAATGCCGGTGCATGGTTTACGCCTGAGCTGCGCCATACGGCTCAAGAGCAAGGTTTACTTCCGGCACAATATTTGACGAAGCATGATTGCTATGATTTTTTTGCACAATTACATGCTTTGGTGGAAACTGGCCCTACACTTACTAATGTGAATGATTTTCGGATCATCTTGCTTAACTAATTCAGTAAATATCAAATATATGTCTACTAGCCCAATTCAAATCCAATTAATCCAACCAGATGACTGGCATTTGCATATTCGTGACGGTGAAGTCATGAAGGATGTGTTGCGAGATACTGCGCGTCAATTTGCGCGCGCCATTATTATGCCAAATTTGAAGCCACCAATCACTACGGTAGATTTAGCAAATGCTTATCGCGGCCGGATTGAAGCGCAGTTAAAGTCTTTAGGCGTATCTGGCTTTACACCATTGATGACCTTGTATTTGACGGACAATACCTCGGCCGACGAAATTAAAAAAGCAAAGCTTGCAGGCATCACCGCTGTTAAGTTATATCCCGCCGGCGCAACGACTAACAGCGATGCTGGCGTCAGTGATATCAAGCATTGTTATGCTGCACTTGAGGCAATGCAGGCTGTCGGAATGCCGCTCTTGGTTCATGGTGAAGTGACTCATGCTGATATCGATATCTTCGATCGTGAAGCCGTCTTTATTGATACTGTTCTTGAGTCTTTGCGTCAGGATTTTCCTGAGCTCAAAATTGTGTTTGAACACATCACAACCAAGCAGGCTGCGCACTATGTCCGTGACGCGCACACTGGTGGAAAAAATAGCTTAGCTGCTACTATCACCCCGCAACATTTACTCATGAATCGTAATGCCATTTTTGCTGGTGGCATTCGTCCGCATAATTATTGTTTACCTGTGCTAAAGCGCGAAGAGCATCGCTTAGCTTTGCTTGAGGCAGCTACTAGTGGCAGTTCTAGATTTTTCTTAGGTACTGATAGTGCACCACATGCTAAGGGTGCAAAAGAGGCTGCTTGTGGATGCGCTGGTTGTTACAGCGCCTTTAATGCCATGGGTTTGTATGCTGAGGCATTTGAGAGTGTTGGTAAGTTAGATCAGCTTGAGGGCTTTGCCAGTTTATTCGGCCCCGATTTTTATTCTTTGCCGCGGAATGCCAAAAAAATCGCCTTAGTGAAGCAAGCCCAAAGTATCCCAGCTGAGCTGCCCTTAGGTCATGAAACCATTGTGCCGCTGCGTGCAGGTGAGACGATTGCCTGGTCCTTGGTTTAGACCCAAGCTAGCCTCACCCCTAGTTTTTTGTTTTTTTGGTTAAATTTCTGCGACTGCGTTAGACTGCAGGCGCAGAGTCAATTGGGCAATCGCCGCCTCTTTATTGAGGGGGAGGAAAGTCCGGACTCCATAGGATAGGGTGATGGTTAACGACCATCCACGGCGACGTGAGGAATAGGGCCACAGAGACGAGCGTATTTAGTTACGGTGAAACGCGGTAACCTCCACCTGGAGCAATCCCAAGTAAGCAGGCGATGAGGCGATCCGCTGAGTCTGCGGGTAGGGAGCTTGAGCCGTCAGGTAACTGCCGGCCTAGAGGAATGATTGCCCCTAGATGCAAATCTAGGCGACAGAATCCGGCTTATCGATTGGCTCTGCACCTTTCAATCTGCAATCACCTCAACGCTATAGGTCAGTTCTGCAGTTTTGGCCAGCATGGTTGTAGCTGAGCAATACTTTTCGTGAGAGAGCTTTACAGCACGATCTACTTTTGCTGGATCCAGATCTTTTCCTTTGACCGTAAAGTGCAAATTAATTTTGGTGAAGACTTTGGGGTCATCTGCCGCCCGCTCAGCCTGAAGGGTGACATCACAGCCGCTGATAGCCTGGCGAGCCCTCTGTAGGATTAAAACCACGTCAAATGCAGAGCATCCCCCAGTACCGGCCAAAATGAGCTCCATAGGTCTTGGTGCCAGATTTCTGCCTCCAGCTTCAGGTGCGCCATCCATGTTCACTAGGTGACCACTGCCTGTTTCTGCTGAAAAAGTCATGCTACCGCTACCCAACCAAGATACTCGACATTCCATATTAGTGACCCCTAACTTACTAAATTAATCAATATTATCAATAGTTTATCAATAATTATGGACTTCAGTCCCCATCCGTTTTTGGCTAAAAAGCATCAAAAACTTGATTTTGGTCAATTTTCTTGC
>JBIISV010000142.1:0-5124 GCA_044340835.1 Polynucleobacter sp. | reverse complement strand
ACACGCTGAAAGACCTTCAGCCTGTAGCATTAGTGGGTATCGCTGCTTCAGTCATTGTTGTTAACTCAAGCCTAGCAGTGCGAGACTTAAAAAGTCTCATCGCATTGGCAAAAAGTAAGCCTGGTGCGCTCAACTATGCCTCCGGTGGGAATGGCACCATGACCCATTTAGCTGGTGAGTTGTTTAAGCAGGTTGCGCGGGTTGATATTGTTCATGTTCCCTATAAAGGAGCTGGCCCAGCGGTGGTTGATTTATTAGGCGGACAGGTTCCAATGATGTTTAGTGGTATTGGCTCTGTAGCTCAACATATTAAGTCCGGTCAATTGATTGCTCTGGCTGTTACGGGAGAGAGTCGCTCACCTGCATTACCAAATGTTCCAACTTTAGCGGAGTTAGGCCTTGCTCAAGCTACAGTCATTGGGTATTGGGGGATGATGGCGCCTGCAGGGACTCCAAGTGAAGTCACTGAAAAGCTCATGAAGGCTGTTGGTGATGCTGTAAAGCGTCCAGATGTGAATCAGCGATTAATTAGTTTAGGTGTTGAGCCATCTTTTGCTAGCGGTGCACGGTACGAAAAAATCTTAAGTGCCGAAATTCCTAAGTGGTCTCAAGTGATCAAGCTGGCAAATATCAAAATTGATTAAATATTGATCCGGAAATAGGAGACTGAGTGATGATGACCCCTGATGAGATTGCAAGATTAATTCCGGGGGAAAAAGCGCAATTTCGCTCTCCAATACCTACTCAGGCTATTTCAAGCGACGAATTTTTTCCTGGAGCACAGACTGCTAAGCAAAAAGAATTCGAGAACCGCGTTAAGCACATTGGTACAACGCTGGCTAAGCGTCAAGGGGTGCCTCGCCGCCGATTCTTTCAAAGTGCCGCAGGGATGGCAGCCGCTTTCCTTGCAATGAATGACACCTTTGGTCCGCTATATAGTGTTAGTCATGCAGAAGCAGCAACACCAGAGCTAGCTAATGAGAGAGCTGCGACATTAAAAAATCAGTTCATTATGGATATGCATACCCATTTCCTACGTGACGATACTCGGCTTGAGGGTTTTGTCAGATCACGGGAGGCTGTCGGTAAGGCCTCTTGGAATCCTGCATTAGTCGGCAAGCCACAAACCTTGGATGATTTGAAGTTTGCCAACTATATTAAAGAGGTCTATTTAGATAGCGATACTAAGGTAGCATTGATTTCTGGCTCTGGATCTGAGGATCCTCGAGATTGGTTTTTAACCAATGAAATGAAGGCGCAGGCGCGTCAATCAGTAAATCAAGAATCCGGCACCAAAAGAATGTTTTCGCACGCCATTTTTATGCCGGGAATGCCGGGTTGGCTAGAAAAAGCCGAGGCAGATTATGAGAGTTTAAAGCCAGACTCTTTTAAGGGTTACACCATCGGCGACAATACCAATAAGCAACTATCAAAGCATCCCTGGCGCCTAGATGATGAAAAATTGCTTTATCCATTTTATGAAAAGTTAGCAAAATGGAGTAAGACTAAGCCAAGCCTGGCTAATGTGTGCGTGCACAAGGGTCTCTATCCACCTTCTGTCACCCAGCGATATCCCCACTTATTGGCCTATGCAAAAGTAGATGACGTTGCCAAGGCTGCCAAAGATTGGCCCCAACTGAATTTCGTGATCTATCATTCTGGTTTTCGTTATACAGGTGGGACCTGGGATATCGGTTGGGAGCAATTTAGACAATCTGGCCGCATTGATTGGGTCACTGATTTAGCCGAAATCCCACAAAAAACTGGTGTCAATAATGTGTACGGAGACTTAGGGCAAATTTTTGCTCAAAGCACGATTGCTGAACCAAGGCTATGTGCCGCGATGTTGGGTCAACTGATTCAGGGATTGGGCGAAGATCATGTTGTATGGGGTACCGACGCGATTTGGACTGGCTCTCCACAATGGCAAATTGAGGCCTTGCGCAGATTAGAAATTCCTGAGGACATGCGGAAAAAATATGGGTTTCAAGCTCTAGGGGCTGCAGATGGGCCAGTAAAGCGAGCAATTTTTGGTGAAAATTCTGCGCGGATCTATAACTTTACCGCCGCACAGCGAGCAGCCTTAGCGACTGATAAGATCGCCGTTGCAAAAATTCATTATGACCAGTTTGGAGATGGTAGAACAAACTTAAGATACGGCTATATGCAAGCTTAAGTTTTTTATAGGTAGCAAATACATCATCATTCCCAATTTGACATTGTTGTGATTGGGCGCGTTGTTCACTCCACTGTTTCACAATTTCAGAGTCAACTAATTTCGTTTCAGCGACTACTTTTGCAGTACCTCTTGCTAATTCCTGAATCAATAAGGAGTCATTCGGATCGAGCACTCACGGACTTGATCCAGTTGCTACCTGGCTCTCCAAACGCTTGCGAGCCAATGTTGCTGATCAAATGGCAGTCCGCTTGGCCTATAGTAATGCTCCAGTTCGATGAAGTTTGCATTTGTCATAAAAGATCTCCAGCCCTCTAGATCGTGATACGAGCCAAAGCGATCTCCGTACCAACCCTCCTCGTTATTACCCCGAGGGTTTGAGCTAAAAAGAATGCCGTTGGGTTTTAAGCAAGTCCATAAATGACCTAGTACTTTTGGTAAAAGATGATTGGGGATATGAAATAGTGAGGCATTTGCGAAAACACCATCAAAGGCGGTCTCTGGCAAATTTAAGTTAAAAAAATCTTGCACCAATACTTCGCAATTACTTTTAGTTCTGGCTATTTGCGCAGCTTGTGGACTACCTTCAAGGCCCACCGCGATATGGCCAAGCCTGGTAAAGGTTTGTAAGTCCCTTCCCGGACCACACCCAAAATCTAGAATATGAAATGGGGGCTCAGTCTTAATGGCGGTTAATAAGGCATTGATATTTTGACTAACATCATGGCCCTTTGTACCCTCATCATAAGAGATAGCATTCTGGTCGTAATGGGTTATATTTTTTTGGGAAATTAGCCTAGATTCATCCGAGAGATTTTGTAGATTAGACATAATGAGCATTACCTGGTTTTATTTGGGGTTGTACTTAATGAACTTTAATGCACTAAAGAGTATCCGTCATCTACGGGGCAATAAGAGTCAGTTACAGACCAAAAAGTAGGCGAGCATCAAGTGCCGATGCTATCTTAGACAAATCCTAGCTGCAAAAAAAGCCCCGCTAGAGGCGAGGATTGGTAATGCTTGGTGGGTCGGGCGAGATTGACTTCGTCGAAACTTCGTTTTCGAACTCGCGACCAACGGACCATTGGTCCGATGCTCCATTTGAATATGCGGCTATTTAATCGTTAAATGGGATATTTACTTCTATGAAGCTATTACTTGTCGACTTATTAACTGCGTCAATGATTTTAGATGCATTAGGCTTAATTCTCGGCCAACTAGTGGTGCTAAGCACCACTATGGAAATTTTTCTTTGTATGAGATTTTGTTGATAGCGAAGATTGGTATCGGTTGTAATAAAAACCTCAAAACCATTTGATTCTGCTGCACTTAAGAGTTCACCATTTTGCAGGGTTGACCACCCTAGTCCATAAGCAGTCGAGACATCATGATTGGGTAAAAAGTCTTTTAAGGGCGCAGGTGTTCCCTGATCAAATAATATTTTCACGCAGCAGTAAGTGAATTCTTGGCTGCAAAATCTAGAACAGCACGAGCTTGCTCAAGTTTGATTCCTGGAAAGATTTCAATAAATTCTTTGATCGTAATTCCATCCTCTAAATTTTCAAAGAGGGCGGCGATAGGTACGCGGGATCCGCAAAATACCAAAGCTCCGCTAACACGCTCTGGAGCGCTTTCTACGGCTGGGCAGTTTGACCAATTAATCATGTATGGATATTAGCATTTTGATGTTTTAAAGTCATTACCCCAAAGTACCCACTTGAGGAGGTGGTTTTATACACCTTTAGACTGGTTTTTAGAGCAACAGCACTGAAGTCCGTTGCTCTAATTCTTCTGTTTCTCTAATGAAAAAGCCCCTGAATATGCATTCAAGGGCTTTATTTTTGGTGGGTCGGGCGAGATTCGAACTCGCGACCAACGGATTAAAAGTCCGCTGCTCTACCGACTGAGCTACCGACCCAGTAAAACAAAGATTATAGCAAGAAGTTTGTGGGTACTCCGGGGTCTGTAGGCGCCTGGCTTCAAGCCCTTCTAGTTCGGAGTTTGTTAGGCGTTTGCTCGTCTGGCAACAGGCGGATTTTTGGAGAAATAGTCCTTAATTCCTCTCATAATCGCTTCAGCAATTCGGTCTTGGTAGACATCATCGTTCAGTCGAGCCTCTTCTTGGGGATTGCTGATAAAGGCAGTCTCTACCAAGATGGATGGAATATCTGGGGCCTTGAGAACGGCAAAGCTGGCTTGTTCAACTTTGGGTTTATGTAGAGGGGCAAACCCACCGATTTGCTTAAGAATTGAGGTGCCGACTTGCAGTGAGTCTTTAATTTGAGCAGTTGTCGACATGTCTAATAATAGATTTGCCACTTGTTTATCTTGGGTCTTGATATTGATCCCGCCGATTAAATCTGAAGAATTTTCTTTATTGGCCATCCAGCGTGCTGTGGTGCTGCTGGCACCCATTTGAGATAAAGCAAATACCGAGGCGCCTTTAGCTCGAGGTTCAATAAAGGCGTCGGCATGAATCGAAACAAATAAATCGGCTTGAACTCGCCGTGCTTTTTGGACACGAGTATGAAGAGGTACAAAGTAATCACCATCTCGCGTGAGGAAAGGGCGCATATAAGGATCGCCCTCGATCTTGTCATGTAAGCGCTTGGCAATAGAAAGCACGATATGCTTTTCTTTAGAGCCCATCGCCCCAATAGCGCCTGGATCTTCACCCCCATGCCCTGCATCAATGGCAATTGTGATGAGGCGTTTATGTTTTGCTTGAGGAGGAGGTTCCTTTACATCTGGAATAGCTTGCGCTACGGGGGCTTTAGGGGCTAACTTTTCTTTTTTGGTAGCGAACTGGGCAATCAGATCAATTTCTTCATTGGCTTTATCTAAGGCGCTTTCTTTGCGGGCGCTACTCTTCACTAATTCCATTAAAGGGTCTGGCGGTATCGTGGGGTAGAGATCTAGCACCATGCGGTATTGGTATCCCGCAACAG
>JBIISV010000141.1:0-5125 GCA_044340835.1 Polynucleobacter sp. | reverse complement strand
GATGCTTTTGGATTCCATGGATTCTTTAATTTTGGCAGAGTCTTGAGTGATGATCAATTAGCCGTCTTTTTGACTGTGATCCCCGACCCTTACTTAAAAGGCGTTGATGCATTTGATTTGGTAGATTATTTGATCTCAAACAATAAGCTTAAGCTGGCTTTATCAATAGGCTCTCGTATTCAGTTTTCTTGGAGGTTTAGAAGGCAATACATCTGGATGAAGATTAAGTTTTTTGTAAAGAACTTATATTTTTATCGTATTCAATAGATTGCCACGGTAGGCGCCTAGTAAATTCTGTTTTGCTAATTCGGGCTAGGTGGTAGAACAATCCAGGCCTGGACCCGAGGGCGTAGATATTTTCTACAAAATGAACGAAAGAGGTATCTATTGTATGAATTTCGTCAGCATTTAAAACCAGTGTGGTCCAGTCGTAAATATTTTTAGTCGCCGGAAATACCTCAATCACTTTCTTTTGGCCTGGGTTATTCATTCTTAAGTTGTACTTGTTATTCCCGGATTGAGTGGCATTTACTAGAATATAGGGCTCATTATTTGGATTTAACTGCTTAAATAATATGTCAGCGCGAGGGCCGCTAGGCACATTCGCCAAGCTCCATCTTGATTCAAAAGGAATCTGATGTTGTGCGTAGTAAAACTCATCAAAGCGCCTCTGCTCTAAGTCTGGACCGCCGATATAAAGATGTTTGCAGTTATAAAAACTCGCTAATTGCCTGGCCTCTTTGCCACTATTTACTGGAGTTGGATAGATGTTAGGTAAATCTTGAAACATCCAATTAACCGAGTGGAGTGAGCTAGGAAGGCAGGCGTAGTAGTAGAAATAATTCGGATTATTTGCTGACAGGGTTTTAATCAGACCTACATTGACTAAGCTGTCACCCAGTCCCAGTTGTGGTTCAAGTAAAAAAACATCTTTCCTATGCCTCAGGAATATGTTTTTAAATGCCTTCTTTAGATTAGTTTCGCTGAATTTCAAGATTGACTTTATGTGGGGGGTGGTTTGGGTACCAGTCTAAGATAGCATATTAATACCATCCTTTTGGGCGCTCAATTGCTTTAAAATGACTCCGTAAAGTTAATCAATATTGGCTAAAAATGATTTTAGTAACTGGCGGCGCAGGCTTTATTGGCGGTAATTTTGTTTTGGATTGGCTGGCCGATCCAAATGCTGAGGGCATTATCAATCTGGATCAGCTTACCTATGCCGGTAATTTGGCTACTCTAGAGCCCCTGAAGGATGACCCCCGTCACATTTTCGTGCATGGTGATATTGGTGATAAAGCCTTAGTTGCTCGATTACTGAAAGAGCATCAGCCTCGTGCGATTGTCAATTTTGCTGCTGAGAGTCATGTAGATCGATCCATTCATGGTCCGGCCGAGTTTATTGATACCAATATTGTGGGCACCTTTCATTTATTGGAATGTGCTCGTGAATACTGGAATGCTTTAGATGAGGCTAGGAAGAAGGCATTTCGTTTTCATCATGTGTCGACTGATGAGGTCTATGGATCCTTATCCGCTTCAGACCCTGCCTTTACAGAGACAAATGCCTATGAGCCTAATAGCCCATACTCAGCTTCTAAAGCGGCCTCTGACCACTTGGTGCGCGCCTGGTTCCATACCTATGGTTTCCCGGTAGTCACGACCAACTGTTCTAACAACTATGGCCCGTATCATTTTCCAGAAAAGCTCATTCCATTAGTGATTCTGAATGCGCTCAATAGCAAGCCATTGCCAATTTATGGTGATGGTCAGCAGATCCGTGATTGGCTTTATGTGGGCGATCATTGTTCGGCGATTCGTAAGGTATTGGCTGGCGGTCGCTTGGGTGAAACTTATAACATTGGTGGCTGGAATGAAAAAGCCAATATCGATGTAGTTAAAACCATCTGTGCAATTTTAGATGAATTAAAACCCCGTGCTGATGGCAAGTCCTATGTAGAGCAAATTACTTACGTAAAGGATCGCCCTGGTCATGATCGTCGTTATGCGATTGATGCAAGCAAGGTTGAGCGAGAGTTGGGCTGGCGACCTGCTGAGACTTTTGATACCGGCATTCGTAAGACAGTGCAATGGTACTTAGATAACCCAGTGTGGGTTGAAGGTGTAGTCAGCGGATCTTACCGTGACTGGCTTTCTAAGCAATACAATTAAAGACCAGATGAAGATTCTTGTCTTTGGTAAAGATGGTCAACTGGGTAAAGCTTTTCAGGCTTTGCTAGCTTCGCAATTAGCTACTTTGGCTGATAAGCCTAGCATTCAATATGTAGGTCGGGCTGAGTGCAAGCTTTCTGATGGCGCTGCCTTGGGCTCTCTCTTAAGTCAATGCGAGGCAGATTTGATTATCAATGCCTCGGCCTATACCGCGGTTGATAAAGCGGAGACAGAAGTAGATTTGGCTTTTGCGATTAATGCAAAAGCGCCGGAGATGATGGCCCAATATGCTGCAGATCATGGCGCCACTTTCTTGCACTACTCAACAGACTATGTTTTTGATGGTGAGAAATATGGCTATTACTTGGAGGGTGATATTCGCAATCCTCTAGGCGTTTATGGTAAGAGTAAGGCTGCTGGTGAAGAGGCTATTACCAAAGCTTTTTCTCATGATAGTGCTGGCCAATATGCCATCTTGAGAACGAGTTGGGTCTACGGCGATGGTGGTAACTTCATTCGAACCATTTTGCGTTTAGCAAAGGATCGTGAAGAGCTCAAGATTATTCATGACCAATATGGAGTGCCGACTAGCGCTGCTTGGTTGGCCCAACTGAGCTTGGGTTTAGTTGCAGATGCCAATCTACAACTCAGAAAATTTTCCTCCGGCATTTACCATGCAGTCCCTGCTGGAGAAACTACCTGGCATGGTTTGGCAACTTTGGTTGTAGAAGTGGCATTGGATGCAGACGTGTCCCTGAAGGTCGTACCAGATGCCATCAAGCCTATCCCTGCGGTGGAATACCCTTTGCCAGCCCCCAGGCCCATGAATTCCAGGATGTCGACCGACAAGCTGCGCCAAGTATTTGAGAGTCGAGGCGATATGTCAAAATTGCAGTTACTCAATCAGCCCTGGGACATAGCCGTTCAGGCCTATGTTGTTGGTTTGGCTAAAGATGGGCTTATCTAGAAAGAACGCTATGGCAGTAAATCAGTTGAATCGTAAAGGCATTATTTTGGCGGGGGGCTCTGGCACTCGTTTATATCCAGTAACTCAGGCCGTTTCTAAGCAACTCATGCCTGTTTATGACAAGCCCATGGTCTATTACCCATTGACCACTCTAATGCTTGCCGGCATTCGGGATATTTTATTGATTTCTACACCGCACGATACACCTCGATTTACTGACTTGTTAGGCGATGGCTCTCAGTGGGGTCTGAATATTGAATATTGTGTACAACCTTCACCGGATGGATTGGCCCAAGCCTTCACCCTAGGAAAAAATTTCGTTGGCAATAATCCCAGTGCTTTGGTGCTAGGCGACAATATTTTTTATGGCCATGAGTTAGTTGATCAACTCAATAGCGCCAATGCTCGTAGTGGCGGCGCAACGGTGTTTGCTTATCACGTGAATGATCCAGAGCGATATGGTGTGGTGGAATTTGATAAAGACTACAAAGCACTTTCCATTGAAGAGAAGCCACTCAAGCCAAGAAGTAGTTATGCGGTTACCGGACTTTATTTCTATGACAATCAGGTATGTGACATCGCTTCATCCATCAAACCGAGCGCACGCGGTGAGTTGGAAATTACGGATGTGAACCGAGTGTATTTAGAAAAGAATGAGCTTAGTGTAGAAATCATGGGCCGTGGCTTTGCTTGGTTGGATACCGGCACGCATGATTCATTATTGGATGCAGCCGGCTTTATTGCCACTTTGCAAAAGCGCCAAGGCCTGATGGTGGCCTGCCCTGAAGAGATTGCTTATCGTCAAGGGTGGATTAGAGCAGAGGACGTGCAGAAGGTGGCTGCCCAGTTAAGTAAGAATAGCTATGGCCAGTATCTAACGAAGATTCTGAATGAGCTCAATACTTCTGCTCAGCCAGTTTCTCTCTCCCATAAGAAGGTCGTTGGATGAATAGCCCCCTCAAGTTACAAGTGACGCCAACAGCTATTCATGATGTACTCGTGATAGAGCCAAAAGTATTTGGTGATGAGCGTGGTTGGTTTACCGAATCTTTTAATGCCCAAGACTTTGCGCTTGCCACTGGCCTGAATGTTGAATTTGTTCAGGATAATCATTCGTTTTCTCGGCAATGGACCTTGCGGGGCTTGCATTACCAATTGGAGCAAACCCAGGGTAAATTGGTGCGAGTGACTGCGGGAGCGGTATTTGATGTAGCTGTAGATATTCGTAAGAACTCACCAACTTACGGCAAATGGGCAGGTGTTGAGCTCAGCGCAGAAAACCACAAGCAATTGTGGATACCAGCCGGTTTGGCTCACGGCTTTTTAGTGCTTTCTGATTCTGCGCAATTTCTTTATAAGACCACTGACTACTATCACCCCCAAAGTGAAGCTTGCTTAGCGTGGAATGATCCTCAGATAAAAATCGAATGGCCCTTGCCTCCAGGGGTCATGCCCAATATGAATGCCAAAGATTCTGCGGGCTTGGCGTGGGATGCTGCCCCTAAGTTTTAGTGAAATTGTGAGGCATTTTCAAAAGATAAGATAATGCTCGCATGAGCACTTCTCCCAAAATCCTATTGGTCAAGATCTCCTCTCTTGGGGATGTATTGCATAACTTGCCGATAGTGTGGGACTTACGGGCGCGCTTACCCAATGCTCAGATTGATTGGGTAGTAGAAGAGGGGTATGTCCATCTCTTAGAGCCCTTATTATCACGTGATGGCTTTCGTGGCATTGATCACATCATTCCCTTTGGTCTGCGTCGCTGGAAAAAAAATCTTTTTAGTCTGGCTACTTGGAAAGCATTTTTTGCCTTTAGAAAAAACCTTCAATCCACTACATACGATGTCTTAATCGAGACTCAGGGTTTATTGAAATCCGCTATCGTGTGCTCCTTGGCTAAGAAGAGTTCGGGGTGCGTTGTTTCAGGGCTCGCTAACGCCACTGAGTTTTCTGGTTATGAGCCCTTAGCGCGATCTTTTTATA
>JBIISV010000029.1:0-17448 GCA_044340835.1 Polynucleobacter sp. | reverse complement strand
AATTAGTTTTTATTACTTGAGCAAAGTCAAAATAACGTTAGGCATCTGATTTGCTTGAGCTAGCATGGAAGTAGCTGCTTGTTGCAAGATCTGGGTGCGTGTCAAATTGGAAGTTTCTGCTGCGTAATCTGTATCTACGATGCGGCTAATCCCATCAGCTAAGTTATTAGACAAAGTCTGCATGTTATCGATTGCATACTCAAGGGAGTTAATAGCTGCGCCGAGTGTGCCGCGGTTGGTGGCGTTGGAGGCGATGAGTGTCTCAATAGCAGAAACGGTGGCTGTAGCGGTTACCGCATTACTCACTACAGTCGTCAATCCCGAAGCATCAACCATTTTCGCTTCAACGGATGTTTCATTACCAGTACCGGCACCAGTATCAACCTTAAGAATATTTTTGTTGCTGGTAGTGTCAAAAACAGAGGATGAAGAACTGCCTCCCTGAAACTTTGTACGCGCTTTAATGTTATCGATTTCAAGCTCAAGGGCAAGCATCTCTTGATCGATTGATGTTTTCTGGGCAGCATTCAATGAACCATCTAGCTTTTGTGTCGCCAATGTCAACGCACGCTGCAAGATCTTACCAACAACATCCAATGCACCTTCAGCTGTTTGCGCCCATGAGATACCGTCTTTTGCATTGCGGATATTTTGATCAACAATGTTCTTAGTGCCACGAACAGACTCAGCAATACCGTAACCAGCTGCATCATCTTTTGCGCTGTTGATACGGGTACCTGAAGACAAGCGTTGTACAGACTCAGACAAGCTAGCTTGCGCTGTGCTGAGATTCTTTTGGGCATACAAGGATGCCATATTTGTACTAAGGATTGCAGCCATTTCGGTTTCTCCTGAAACTGGTTTTATTTAATTTCTTCTACAGCCTCTATTACGGAATTCGACTGTAATTTCTTTAGTCTTTTGTACAAATAATCCTAGAATCTTGATAAGTTATTGTTTTTATTAGTATTTTTTATAGGCATTTTGGCCTTTTTAGCCTGGATTTGAGCTTTTCAACCCTTTAATGAGTAGTTTTTTGCTACCTTGGAGATGGATTTCCCTAGAAATTCAGGGTCCCAGGGCGATTTTGCAGGTGTTTTGAGGTGTATTTCGAGTATGATCTGAGGAAAATGGGGGCCGAAGTAGTACTTTTATACTTTTTATATTTATCAATCAAATCATAAAGTTAGGCTTTATTGCATGGCAGCACTTGGGATAACCCTTCAACGCTTAACTGGATCCTCTGCCAAGGCGGCTGTCCCCATTTTTGTATTGATGGTGCTAGTCATGATGTTGGTGCCATTACCCCCAATTGTTCTAGACCTACTCTTTACCCTCAGTATTGGTATCTCCATTCTGGTTCTGATTGCAGCAATCAATATCCGCAACTTTAAGGATTTCATTGCCTTTCCAACCATCCTTCTGTTAACAACGCTTCTGCGCCTCTCGTTAAACGTCGCCTCGACACGTGTGGTTTTACTTGATGGTCATACAGGGCCTGATGCCGCAGGTAAGGTGATTGAGGCTTTTGGTCAATTCATGATTGGCAACAATATTACCGTGGGTATCGTGATCTTTATTGTGATCACAATCATCAACTTTGTGGTAATTACCAAAGGCTCGGGCCGTGTAGCTGAAGTGTCTGCTCGCTTTGCTTTGGATTCCATGCCCGGTAAACAAATGGCGATTGATGCCGACCTCAATGCCGGCATCATCAAGCAAGAAGAGGCTAAAGAGCGCCGTGCTGAAGTTTCCCAAGAGGCAGACTTTTACGGCTCAATGGATGGTGCGTCTAAGTTCGTTAGGGGAGATGCAGTTGCCGGCATCATGATTTTGGTGATCAACCTGCTCGGCGGAATCATGGTTGGCGTCATTCAGTACAACCTGAGTTTTGGCACTGCATTTACTACTTACGCCACCCTCTCGATTGGTGATGGTCTCGTTGCTCAAATACCAGCGCTGATTATTTCTACTGCAGCTGGCATCTTGGTAACTCGAGTTGCTACTGAAGATATGTTTGCCGATCAGGTATCCAAACAGTTTGGTGGTAACAGTATTGCCTTAGGTCTTGCTGCTGCAATTTTGGGAATACTGGGCTTAATTCCTGGAATGCCCCACATGGCTTTCTTGGGCTTTGCTGCATTATTTGGCGGTCTAGCCTGGCTCATTAAGAGACGGGTTACGAAGGACAAGGTCAAAGCGGCCGAGATTGCAGCCTCCCCTGTTGCGCGCGCCGAGCTTGATTGGGGCGACGTTCCAGTGATTGAACCCCTTTGTCTAGAATTGCCCTACCGCCTCATCTCCCTAGTAGAAAAGGGTGATGACAGTGACTTAATCAAGCGTATTCGGGCGATTAGAAGAAAATTTATTAACGAGATTGGCTTTCTGACGCCCTCTGTTCATATCCGTGACAACCTCCAGTTGCAAGCAGAAACTTATCGCTTCCTGCTGTACGGCGCTGAAATCGGTCGCGGCCAATGCTTACCAGATCGCTTACTCGCAATTCAGCCCAGCGGTGCAGAACAGATTCCAGGTATTAAGGTCGTCGACCCCACTTTCGGTATGCCTGCCATTTGGATCAACCCCAATCAACGTGACGATGCTATCTCTAAAGGCTATACCGTTGTGGAGCCGGCAGTCGTGCTAGCAACTCACCTAGATTACTTGGTTCACAAGCATGCCAACGAACTGCTTGGTAGGCAAGAGGCTCAAGATTTGCTCGAGCACTTTAAGGTCAATTATCCAAAGCTGGTTGAAGACGTGATTCCTAAAGTAGTTACCGTAGCCAACCTACAGCGCTTACTGCAGTTATTACTTGAGGAAGGTGTGCCCATCAAGGATTTGCGCACCATCCTAGAAGTAGCTAGTGAGATTGCCCCCAAGACGCCTGACCCAATCGATATGCTGCAACCCGTTCGAATGGCCTTGCGACGCGCCATTGTGCAAAAAACATTTAATGAGAGTAATCAATTTACTGTTGTTGGTATCCAGCCAGAATTTGAAGGTTTAATTGAGCAGGCTATTGGCAGCAATGCCATTGCCCCTGATGGTGTCATTGAGCCCTCTTTGGCTCGATTATTTTGCGAAGAAGTCATGCGTGGCGTAGATGCCCTAGAGGCAGATAATCTACCTCCAGTCATCGTGACCACCAGCCGCTGCCGTCTCACCTTCTCGAGATTAGCAAGACGTGTACGCCCTGAGGCTATCGTTTTAGCTATGAGTGAATTACCTCCTGGCGCAACGATCACCTATCGTGATACTTTATGTAAACAAGCCAGTAAACCATAATGGATCATCGAATAGCTAGTTAATATGGGACCACAAAAATTTACCGCCGCAAATTCTGCTGAAGCCCTCAAAATGGTTCGCGAAAAAATGGGCTCAGATGCGATGATTCTTTCCAGTAAAGATGTAGATGAAGGCGTAGAGATTGTTGCGATTTCACCAGATGCATTGGCACATCTTGCATCCCAAAAGAACCCCTTCTTAAGTAAAAATCAAAGTAGCTCTGTAAACGTCCCACTCAATACCCCAGTTTTTGAGGAAATTACTAAAGAAGCAATCCCCAAAGTATTCACTCCGGATATGAATGTCGGCGGCCTGATCGTGAAAGACATCATCACGAGCCATGCTCCTGGAGATGTGCCCGCTAAAACCGCACCCGCAAATGAACCGAGCAGCACGCTAGCAACACCAACTGAAAGTCCGCGTGTTGAGCACCTCATTACCGAAATCGAGCAGGTAAAAAAACTGCTGCAATCTCACTTAGCCTCAAACTACTGGAATAATCTTCAACAAGAATCTGCTGGTCATGCCGAAGTCACTAAGACACTCTTAAGTGCAGGCTTTTCACCTAAGTTATGTGCTGAACTCGTTCAAAACTTGAGCAACTCCACCGATGTCAAGATCCTGCTCGCTGAGGTACAAAAGCGTCTTGAGCACAGCATCAAGACAATTGACCCACTTGAAGCCTTTGATCGCGGTGGGATCTTTGCTTTTATTGGACCAACTGGGGTTGGCAAAACCACTACTGTGGCTAAAGTAGCAGCGCGCTGTGTTCTACGCTACGGTAGAAACCAAGTGGCCCTTCTCAGTACCGATACTTATCGAATCGGCGCCCAAGAGCAATTAAAAGTATTTGCGCGCATTTTAGGTCTGCCCGTCATCTCGCTACGCGATAGCGAAGATCTCGAGTCCAAACTCCATGAGCTCTCACAGCGCCATATTGTTTTACTAGATACCGCTGGCGTCAATCAACGCGACGTATTAATGATCGAGCAATCTCAACTTTTGAAAGAGGGTTCTCGAGACGCCCATCGGATCTTGGTAATGAGCTCTACAACGGATCTACGAACTCAAGAGGACGTGATCATGTTGCATAACCAAGCCTCAATCGATGCCAACCAATCGCGCATCATGGGCGCCATCATCACTAAAACGGATGAGGCAGCCCAAATTGCGCCCGTACTAGACTCATTAATGCGTCATGAGCTCCCTTTGATGTTCCTGTCCAATGGGCAGCGTGTCCCTGAAGACCTCAGCCAAGCAAATGTGGCGTATTTAGCACATCGAGCGATGCATCCCCGCTCATTGGGTAATAATCTCAATGTAATGGATGATCAGATACCAGCCCTTATGGCTGACTACCTGAACGATTGGATGAAAAAGAATGGCCTATGACATCGACTGAGAACCGCACCAGTATTGGAAATACTGATCAAGCCGAGGGTTTAAGAACCCTTTTTGGCGTCGCGCTTCCAAAAGTCTTTGTGATTAGCAGCGCCTTAAGCAGCACCAATACTGCTGCAATTGGCCTAGGCACTGCCCATGCACTCAAGGGCTTAGGTCACAAAGTACTCTTTATTGATGAAATCCCTATCAGCGAGCGCCATAGCACCAATGGCATCCCTTACCCAATTCAGTATGACCTAGGGCAAGGACTTGCTAATCTTGTGCCACTCTCAAAAAGCATTAGGCAGGTTGATGACAATCTGTGGTTTGCGGTTGGCTCCAAAATTGCAAGCTACCAAAAAACTAGAAAAATTCGATCTGCGCCGCTGGACGTTCGCTTGCGCCAAACTGGGCTAGCAGTTGATTATGTAGTTGTCGTGACCAACAAACCGCTCCACTCGGTGATTCCGGTATACAGCAATAATGCGCACCATCTATTAGTTTGCGGCATTGATGAAGCCTCTGCCATTAGAAGTATTTCAATGATGCGCGAACTCATTGTTTATGGTGCCACCTCAACCATTCCAGTCATGATGGTTGGCGGTAACCAAGTCAGCGAAGGTCAAAAATCATTTGAACGATTACGACTCATGTCTAAGAGTTATCTCGAGCAGTCCATTCAGTTACTGGCTTGGGTTGGAGCAAAAACCATTAGCGAATTGTTTGGGGCCAATCAAGAAAACGATTCTGACTTAATCATCCCATCTAATGCGTGTGACCAGATCGCTAAACGCATTAGTCAATAAGTCATTTTTCAGAATCATCAATGTCCTTACCTCGTGGTCAGACCTATAGCAATTCAAATCTAGATGAGGATATTAAAAAATATGCTCCGCTGGTTAAAAAAATTGCCTACCAAATCGTCTCCCGTTTATCAGCAAACGTAGAAGTTGATGATTTAATTCAGGAAGGCATGACCGGTCTTCTCGATGCGCTCCAGCGCTATAAACCTCAGCCCAATCTCAGTTTTGAAGTCTATGCCAAGACGCGTATTCGTGGTGCAATCTATGACTCTTGTAGACAAAATGATGTACTGCCACGTCATCAACGCGATCAACTCACAGCCCTAGAGCGTGCTACTCGATCGCTAGAGCAAAAGCTAGGTAGAGCACCAGAAGAGCATGAAATCGCCACAGAGGCAGGACTCAGTATTGAGGATTACTTTGCTGCTATGAGCAATATGGTTAACCTTATGCCACTCGATGAGTTACCAGAAAACTTGATGCCTGCTGAGCATAATGTCGACCCCATGCAACATCTCTCGATGAAGCAAGTGGGAACTCAATTGGAGGCGGCCCTCAAAATTCTGCCTAAAAAAGAGCAGCTCGTCATGAGCTTACATTACCAAGAAGAACTTGCCTTTAAAGATATTGCTAGTGTGCTTGATCTCACTCCTGGACGAGTTAGCCAACTGCACTCTCAAGCCATGGTTCGTATCCGTGTACACCTATCAAAAAGCGTGAATACACTTTCTTAAAAACCACTGAAGTTGTCTGAAATTAGACTTTTTTAGAGAGGATGCCGCTTCCCACACCAGGAATCGATCCTTTATTTGAATAAGTAGCAGAGTCTGATTGCTGGGCAACATAAGCCTGAAGTGCTGCATTTTTTTGAATCGCCAAGCGAATCAACTCGCCATTAATTTGATGATCTAGAGTGGCTGCCTCCAGCTTGGCACTCACTTCCTCTTTAAGCGGAGAAGGTAATTGATTGATGTCCAGCTTCAACTGCTCAATACCACCAGGATAGGCGTTTAATTCATCCAAGGCTGCTTGTGTGTTTACCAAGGCATCGTTCATACCATTAATGTCATTTTGCTCGAGTCGAGAGCGCAGATGCGCTAGCGAGCTAGCAACATTACTAATTTGAACAGCGGGATTTGAATTCAATTAAGAAGACTTTTTGCTGTCAATTGCGGCTAATGCATCGCGCAACATATTTTCAGCAATCTTAGGGAAATCAATCTTGTACTCGCCCTTTTCAATGAGGCGACGAATTTCTTGCAATGCTTTTGCCTCTGTCAAAGTGGCTGCTCCTGGGGATGCCTGAGCAGTTTGAACCAATGCAGGATTAACGGCTAAATTGACAGCAGAGTTTGGGTTTTTTACATCTGTTTGAGCATTATTTTGAGATACGGCCTTCCCACCGGCAGTCGTCTTAGACTCCGGATTTAGGGAAACTGATGTGCGCGTATCATTAATCTTCACAATAACCTCTTGATTATTCTAACTTAATTGTAACTAAACCTTCACTTACCACACGACCCTGAGCCTGCTTTCCATTAGACAGTTTGACCCGGATTGAGTCGCCAATACCGGCAGCACTCAGTGCCGTGCCGTTACCGGTAGCCTCAAAACCATCTCCGAGGACCTGAATACGAATAGGGTCTCCAGCCTTTATTACGGTTATATTCTTCAAATTGTTTAGGGTTATTAATCCCCCGGGCTGAATGGGCCTGATTGCTTGGCGCCCAATGACCTGCTCTGCCTTTTGGGCAAAACCTTCTGGCAATTCCCCTAAATCCCCTTGGGCAACCGATACATCTTGGGCAAAAATACGGGAATTTCCCTGAATCGCCCGAGCTGCAATGAGATATTCCCCATTTATAAGCACTCTAACAGGGAGATTCATGGTCCAGTTGGCGCCGCTCGTACATTGCAATTCAAGGTTGATCCTGCCCCAGATTTTGGTATTTTGAGGTAAATTAATCTTTACTCCACCAGGACAGGGGGGAACCTTATTCTTGGTATTGAGGTACTCAACCCCCACCTTATTGGCTGGATCAGTTAATTGACTCAGTATGGCTGATTTCACCGCCCGGTCGATTTCAAGTGGGACTTGGGCAAAGATACTAGAGGCGCCCAAAATTAGCAGCAGGGATACGTAGAGCTTCGTAAAAGGGAGTCGCCTACTCATAGAAACACCCAGGTATAGGGACGACTAGCGCCATCCAGAGCAACACCCTTCATCCAAGCAGGGCCAGACAATAAGCCAGGCAGGGGAAAAGTATTCATATTGATGACGGGATAAATCTCTGATGCATATAGGGTATGCAAATTGACACCCGAGCACAGACGCATTATTTTTTGAGAGTCAGTTGCAGATCCCAGAATATCTGTAGCACCAATATGCGGGTCCATCCCTGAAATGGAGAGTAATTGCACCCAACTGACGGCGTAAAGCTTATCTGCTCGTTTGAACGGAATCATCCGAATACGCTTTAAGCTACTAGGCAACATCACGCGCACATGGTCGCCTGTTTGATCAATCCGACCCATCATTTGACACAAAATATCTCCAGCTTGATCTATTTGCCGAGAACCGCTTTCTGCTCCACGAATATCAATAAATAAACTGAGTGCTTGCTTACTCGCATGAATAGAAAATCCTGAGGGCAGCAAGCTTAAAGCCGAGCTGAGAGCATCTACGATCTCTTGATCGGCAAAAATACCATCTGCCTCAATCTGATCAGCCAGGCCCCTTAAAGCTCCGGCCAAACTAATCTGACCCAAACCAGCAAGCGCATCTTGATGCTCTGCCAATAAGAAATCCATCTCGGTCGAATCTTGAATGCCAGCACGATGAATCATCTCTCGAACCCGCTGGACAATATTAAGTCCATTACGACGTTGGGGATGCAGCGCCTCAAACTCATGGTTACCAGTCTGGCTTGATTGCAATGAAGAACGATTGCCTTCGGAGCGAGCATCAGAGGCTGCGGGATTTTGCTCGGCAACTAAAGATGCGCTGGGATCCAATGGGGAGCTTGCTAAGCGCTGAGACATCAGCTCAGACATCGCCGCAGAAATCTCCCCTATCACTGCAATCTGTTGCGGAAGAGGTGCATTGGGGTTACCAGACTCCAAAGCTAAGAGCGCTTTTTCAAGCAGGCCAATGAAGCCTTTTGCAACTGGCAAAATTGAGGGGTTCTCTAGACCAAGTTGCCCTGAGATATCTGAAGTAAGGGCGCTAATTTGAGCTAAACCAACACTACCCAATGCATCCGCTAAATCCCTGGCATGCAATGCTGCCTGTTGCATAGAGGGTGGATCTTGCTCAAGAGATACAACCAAACCCTCAAAAGATCGGTTGATATCGACAATAAATAGAGCTAAGTAATCACTAGTCACTAGTAAGTGTCCGCCCTATTGCTACTAACCCCATCCTTATCAGAGGCGCTAAAGCCATTTTGGATCGCACCCTGAAGCGCAAGGTCCATCTCCTCAAGAACTCCCTCCATTCTGACAATTTGGCGATCAAGCTGACTAAGAGCAACAATCAAACCCTCGGATTCTCTAGAAATATTATGCAAATCATTACTTTCGATATTTTGCTTTTTCTGAAAACTATCAATAATCGATTTTTGTAATGCACCTATGGAGTAATCCATACTTTCAACAATCTTATTCAGCCGCATTGCAAACTCAGACATGCTAATTGGATTCTGATTGCCTGCACTAGCCAAAGTCAACTGCAGCGCCTGTTCCCGTAGCGCAGTAATTTCAGATTGCAAACGCTTCAAATCAAGCTCACCTACCTGGGATGGAGAGATGCTCTCAACGGCTTTGCGTCGAGCAGAAAAATTCTCATCATTAATAATAGTGTGAAAACGTTTAATTGCATTCAATACCTTGCCGCCTAATTCACCAATTTGACTAATCGCAATTTGAGTGTACGGAAGAATATCTTGCGTATCTTTTAATGCAGCAATTTGCTCAGGACTTGATCCAATACCGCCCAAATCAGTAAAACTAAACTTCCGATCAATCACGAGATTAACCAAAAGCGCACCAAAAATACAAACAATGGTCAGAATTTTGAGTGCATTAATCAGCAACTCGCTATCACTATTATTTAACTCTGACTCCATGCTGGTGAGCAAAGTATTTAAACTTTCACGATCTTTAGTCAGGTCCAATAATTTCATGCGGGCAGCATTAAATTGATTGATAGCCTCTAAGTACTCACCGCTCTTTACCCATAAAGGCATCTTTTTAAGTGCCTTATATATTTCAGCTTGGCGAGGAGAAAACTGATCTCCTGCGGCAAGATTATCTAGGGCCACTTTTTGCTCAGCCAACTGATTAAAGCTATTTTGCAGCATTGATAAGGTTTCGTTATCTGGGGGACTATTGAGCCATAAAGGCCCAGCCTTGCCAATAGCGTTCAGTGACTCTGCAGTCTTGCGTAATGGGGATTCAGTACGAATCTTACCCAGGTCCAACATACCGCCTGCTGAAGAAAAAGTGAGGAATGACTCAAAGCCAGTAGATAAGGCCGCTATTTGCTTCTCTTTAGAAGTCAGCAACTTCAGATTGTCACGCATGACGATCAGGCGTGCGCGCAGATGCTGGTCAGACTTCACCTTGTCGCCCAGCAACTTTTCAAGAGTAGGATCTAGGGTATCGGACCCCAAGAACTTATCTAACTGCTTATAGCTTTTATTTAAGGTAATAAAATAACCTGCCACAGGCTCTCTCGGGGCCTCCAAGGAGGATCTGAGTGAGCCCAGCACATCAATACTCGCCTTAACAAACTTCACCTTTTGCGTGACTTCTGCAGCACGAGTAATCTGCTCTTGCCCGAGAAAGTATGTTCCCCCAATTGCAATTAACGCAATCAGCAGTAGCAAGCTCGAAATGATTTTTTTAATTGCCGCGCCATTAAGGCGCAAGCCCCCAAAGGGTAGGCGACTGATCATGCCATCTCCACTGATTGAATAACCGGAATTGACAAATTGCCACATTGCACAGAACCATCGTTACTAATGGTAGATTCAAATGGGCCATACGTTTTTGAAGCTCTAAAACCAATATGCGCATCATCCTTATTTTTAAGAATAATCGCCCAAGTCAGCGGTAAATTCTCAACATGAGAGATAGCAGTGCTTGGTTCAAAATTAAATAATTTATGAGGGGCAACCAAGAAAACGGGGACACCTTCATAAACCTCAAGATGATCTTCGAGCCAACCTATCTGCTCCCTGCCACCCAAATGAAAAATAGAGGCAATACTCGATAAGGGAAGACTAAAACGCTGCCCTGGAATCTCAAAACCGAACCACTGATTTTCGTGTGAGCTCATTAATCTAAATAAATATAGGTTTTGTTTAAAGACATTAATTCAAGTGGGTTATACGTATTACGTCATTTAATGGGCTATATATTCTTAATCCCAATATTACCTTAAATAGCTGAATTTTAGGGCAAAATAAGGTTGCAATGAAGGTGAATCTTAGTCAGAAACTATCCAGCCAGCTCACGCTCACGCCTCAGCTAAAGCAGGCTATTCGCCTCTTACAAATGTCCGCCTTGGAAATTGAGCAAGAGTTAATCCAGGCGGCTGATGAAAATCCTTTCCTGGATTTTGATAACACCCCAAATGAAGACTATATTGACCCGATTCTTGAGTTTTCGCACCGCTCGTCTTCATCCAAGTTGCAGAGAATGGATTCAGAGGATATGGAGGAGTTCTCCACCCTCTCAAAAGAGGATACGCTGCTTGAATTCTTAATGCACCAAATTGCGACAGTCAGAACAAACCCTGATATTAGGAAGATATTATCTTTTTTGGCGGGTTGCGTTGATGAGAAGGGTTACCTCAGAGAATCTATCGAAGACCTCAGGGCTAATTTAGATCAATTACCACTTGAAAGCGACCAATCAGAACTTGATTCGCAGTTTGCTGAAGCGCTTGGGATACTCAAGAAACTCGACCCCTCTGGTGTTGGCGCGCAAAATCTGAATGATTGTTTATTAATACAGTTACAAAATATCGCAGATATTGACGAGCAGGTCTTGA
The DNA here is from genome assembly GCA_044340835.1 of Polynucleobacter sp. Classification (GTDB taxonomy): domain Bacteria; phylum Pseudomonadota; class Gammaproteobacteria; order Burkholderiales; family Burkholderiaceae; genus Polynucleobacter. The sequence continues at coordinate 5,916 of JBIISV010000029.1, read as the reverse complement.
AGGTGGCGTCAGATATTGTGACCTTGCATCTTGAAGAGCTTGGTAAGAATAATTTAGAGAAAATTAGGCAGAAAGTTAAATGCAAAGACTCGATATTAGTTAATGCAGTTAGGATTATTAAATCACTTAATCCATCTCCAGGATTGCAATACTCAAGTGATCCTGGCCAAGTAATCACTCCTGATGTTTTCATCAAGAAGATTAATAAACGCTGGACCGTTTTACTTAATCCCAATAATCAACCGAATATCAAACTCAGAACAGAATATGTTGAGGTCGTAAAAGAGATTAAGAACACGCCAGAGAATATGCCTTTTCTAGAAAAGTTTAATGATGCTAAAGTCCTGATTAGAAGCGTCAAACAACGTAGCGATACCATCCTAAAAGTAGCTCAAGCCATTATCGAAAAGCAGCAAGGATTCTTTGAGCACGGCGATCTAGCAATGCAGCCTTTATTACTTAAAGAGATCGCAGAAAAAGTGGGGCTTCATGAATCCACTATCTCCAGGGTGACGAATCAAAAGTATCTGCAATCAAGCAGAGGCACTTTTTCATTTAAGTATTTCTTTGGTGGGCAAATTAGTCGAGATGCTGGGGAAACTGTTTCAGCCAAAGCCATCCAAACCCTCATCAAGCAAATGATTGAAAATGAGCCGCCGAAAAAGCCACTCTCTGATGGAGATATCTCCACCCTACTCAATGGAGAAGGCTATCAAATTGCCAGAAGAACGATTGTGAAGTACCGAGAAATATTAAGAATTCCACCAGTACACTCGCGCAAGAAGCAGAATGTAACGCTCTAAGTAGAAGGCCTCTACCGAGGCAAGGCATTCAATTACTGTAGCAAGGAAAGAATAACATTGGGCATTTGATTTGCCTGCGCCAGCATCGCTGCAGAAGCTTCTTGCAAGATCTGATTACGAGTGAGATTTGAAGTTTCAGCTGCGTAGTCAGTGTCTACGATTCGACTATAAGCCTCACTCAAATTATTCGACATCGCTTCTAGGCTGTCTATCGCATAACTTAAGGCATTTAGACGAGATCCTAACTCAGCGCGATTCGTTGAATTAATAGCAATTGCATTTGAAATTAATGCTGAAGAAATGGTTCTCGACGGCGTTGTAAAAGTCTGGGCGTTATTACCAGAACCTGACAAATTAATTGCGGTTCCAGACTGAGAACCCTGCAAGCTTGTCGCCAATTTAAAAGTATTCGCATCCATGCGAATTGCATAATAAGTAGTGCCATTAGTTAATCCAGTAATTGCAGCACCGCTATTGGTGTTGTAGATTACCTGATCTCCAGTCGCAAGACCATGAGCAGTTGAATCGATTGAATTGCCAGAACTAGCGAAATTTTGGGCGCCAGTACCGGCGCTAGTTAAATTGATCTTGATTCCATTTGCGGCATTATTAGCACTCGATGCCAACTGAAATGTATTTGGAGCAGTGGGGATAGCGTAATACGTAGCGCCACTAGTCAACCCACCTATAGCAGTATCACCACCAGCCACGCTATAGGTAACCAAATCACCCCGTGTAGGGTTGTAATTGGTAGAGGAAATTAAGGTATCCGATACCGGCGTAAAACTCTGTGTACCAACACCACTACCAGGACTAGTTAAGGGAATTGGTGAACCACCTGAGGTGCCCGACAATTGGAATGTATTGGCATTAATCGAGGTGGCATAGTACGTATTTCCACTAATCAATCCCCCAATCGGAGTGCCGGTAGTGCTATAGGTGATTGCCTCATTCACTACAAAACCATGACCATTTGCTGTGATGGCATTTGATGCCGGCATGTATGTGAACGATCCATCACCAGAAGTAGTTAAGTTAATCTTAGTTCCGCCGGATGTGGCCGCCAGCTGAAATGTGTTAGCTGCGGAAGAAATAACGTAATAAGTATTGCCATTTGTTAGCCCACCAATTGGAGTGCTGCCAGCGGTATAAACAACAGCATTCCCATTTACAAGACCATGACTTGCTGATGTCAGCGTATCCGATACTGGCGTGAAATTCTGTGCACCAATACCAGGAGTGCTGATGGGAATCGCTGAACCACCTGAGGTAGCCGATAATTGGAATGTATTAGTCGTAGGTGAAATGGCATAGTACGTATTGCCACTGGTTAATCCACCAATTGGAGTGCCGGCAGTACTGTAAGTAATAGCTTCATTTGTTGCAAAACCATGGCCATTTGCTGTGATGGTACTAGACGCCATATTGGTAAAGTTTTGCGTTCCACTACTGAGGCCACTCAGTGCAATAGCTGAACCATTAGAAGTGGTTGATAGCTGGAATGTATTAGTGGTAACTGATTTGGCATAGTAAGTTGTGCCACTAGTTAAGCCGCCAATAGCTGCACCAGTAGTGCTGTAATAAATCGGATTGCCATTAGCAAAACCATGCGCCCCTACCGATCCAATAGTATTGGATGCAATATTGACAACACTACTTGAGGTGGAGTTAAATACCGTTCTCGCTTCTTTTTCAAAGTTAGAACCAGTCAAACTTCCAGCACTTGTAAGGCTAATAACTGTTCCGCCTTGGGTGCCTGACAACTTTATCGAGCCATTACTATTGTTAACCACAAAATAGCTTGCATTGTTCGTAAGGCCGCCAATTAAATCTCCGCTACCCTGGCGATATGTAACAGAGTCGCCAACAGACAAGCTATTGTTATTCAATAAAACGCTGTTTTGTTGCAGCACTGGGTTGCTTGTGAATGACGTAATGTTATTTGCTTGGTTTGCGTAATTGAATTGCGCCCTTCCTGTCCCAGTCACAGCGGTTAAATCTATCTCTAACCCTGATTGTGCCCTTGCTTTTGTAGTAGCCAATTGAAATGTATTTGTACCCGTAGAGATAACAAAATAGGCAGTATTTGCTTGCAGTCCACTAATGTTGATTAGAGGAGTACCCCCGCTTGAAAGTTGGGGAGTATAGAAAACTTCCTGACCAGTTAGAAGTCCATGATTACTTGATGTGAATTGATCGTTGGCCGTATCAACAAGGTTATATGAAATATTTTTGTTATCAGGAGCGTACTCGATTGTGGCGCCATTTAAGTTTGTGTTGGAATCGAAGAGGACTGGATTGCCAGCGAGATCATTAACGGTCACGCCACCACCAGCGCTCAAGCTAGTAATTGTGTAGACCCCGTCATTAGTGAAGCCTCCGATATTCGATGCTGAGCCAGTGTGAAAAAATATCTTATCGCCCACACCCCAGTTGCTTGACTGGCTCACTACAAAAACCTCCGTAGTTGCATTAACGGTTCCTACAGAGTTAATGTTAAAGACGGTGGGGTTATTAATATTTGTAAAGTAAGCGTTAGTTGCCGTTCCTAAACTAGTTAAATCAATTGCAATTGGGGTGCTAGCGGTAGCATTACTTAAGCTACTAGCCAATTTGAATGAGCTAGAGTTGCGAGCTGTAACAAAGTAACTCGTATTATCAGTCAAGCCTCCGATTGGATTTCCGGTTCCCTGGCGATAAACCAGCTCAGTTCCATTAGTAAAGGTATTAGCAATATTAAAGGTATCACTTGGCTGCTCAGTAGCAGCAACAGCTGTGCTAACACTTTGAATCGCACTTGCAGTTGCAAAGGTTGGCTGCACCTTTTTGCCCGCTGAATAAGCTGTGGTGTTAGCACTGGCCGGCGAAAGAGTTGCAGTGAGTTGCTGACCTGCAGTGACGCCAGCAACTGCAATTGCTCTTGTTTGGGTATCAAGTTGAAGCGATGCTGCAGTGAGATCAGGGATAGCGAAGGTTGTCGTAACGCCTGGACCTGCCCCAAAGCTATAAGTTTGCCCAAAAATAGAAGCGCTGCCATTAAATTTGGTTCTACTTTTGATTCGGCCTATCTCATCGGTGAGGGAGTTTATCTCGGTATCAATTGAGGTGATTTGACTTGCGCTAAGAACCGCATCATTTTTTTGTGCCGACAGACTGAGCGCTCTTTGTAATAATTTACCCACAACATCTAAAGCGCCATCTGCAGTTTGGACTAAGGAGCTTGCGTTCTGAAGATTCCGAATGGACTGATTAGATATATTTCGGATGCCGGCAATGCCCTCAGAAATACCGAGCCCAGCAGCATCATCCTGCGCACGATTAATCCGCTTTCCAGAGGATAGCTTTTCGACCGACGAGGCTAGATCTGCCTGTGCGGTGGCAAGGCTCCTTTGCGCATAAAGAGAAGCCATATTGGTTGAGATAGTAGAAGACATTTATCTATCTCAAGCGAATTTTGGGTGCAGTTGGTCCATACGATACTAACTACGGACAAATTGGGAAAAAGTTTAGGGTTTTTGAGGGATTTATCGGGGATTTAATGGATTATTTATAAAATCCATAACAATCAATCACTTATGAATACATTAGCGCAATAAAAAGGGTCCCGATGGAGAAATTGGGGCAAACATATACGGAATTGGGGCATTAATTCTGTTTTGTGGGTTGCCCTGACCAGAGTTATCACCAGGTCTTGGCGGGTAATACGTCGAAGTGGACCTATTGACCTCGGGCTGAACTGCAGTGTCATAAGGAGCCCAAGACTTCACCTCAGGACTAGCTTCAGGGGAAGCAAAGCGACCCGTATCGAGATTGGGGGCATAAGTATTCACTTGGGCAAAGGCGCTCGCATTGATGAAAACCAATGCAATGAAGGTCATTATTTTCTGTCTGAGATTCATTTTCTTTGAATACCTCTGAAATTCATCTAATTTTAGCAATCAATTAGGGTAACAGTATCACTTTTCATAACTATAGATAATGATCGTCGCCATAAGCAAAGGGGCAAATAAGACTTAACATGATGTTGTAGCCATCTTTTTATCTTCATCTTTGAACGTAGCTTAAAAAGCTTATCAGCATGTTTCGTGTCATCACTTTTTCTTTAGAAATCTTTTCCGCTAAGTAATGCCCTAATATATCTCAGCCCCCACTTGAGGCAAAAGAAATAATCATCCAAATAGGTCGACTGGGATAGCCTGAAGCTTTTACGGTAGAAGTGAACTGCATCAACAATGCAAAACAAAATGTAACAAGTAATCTCATGGCGGTCTTCTTAACTTGTTTTTTAATGGTCGGGAAAGTAATATTACAGGTCTATACCTACTATAAATTAAAAAATTGATTGAGACATCAAATTCTGCTCTCAGAACCCCAATCACACAAAATCCGAGCACACTACACAAGACTATGACAACCTCATCAAAATATATCAAACCAGCAGAACTGATTCAATTTTCGCAAGCAGTCTATGAGAGCGTAGGAGTCCCCTCTGAAGATGCCTATTTAGCGGCAGATACTTTAGTTCAAGCAGATTTATGGGGGCATCAGTCACACGGCTTGTTGAGATTAGCTTGGTACTATGCACGCCTGAAGTCTGGGGCAATGAAAGCCAAAACCGAAACTACCTTGGCCGTGAATTCCAATGCGATTGCCGTGATGGATGGAGGTGATGGAGTAGGTCAGGTGATTGCGAAGAGAGCAATTGAAGAATCGATTGAGCGTGCAAAGCAGCATAGTGTTGGCATTGTCTCTGTCAGAAACTCAAACCACTTTGGCGCTTGTATGTACTTCACGAGGATGGGCGCAAAAAATGGTTGCATCACTATGCTCATGAGTAATGCAGGTCCCAATATGGCACCCTGGGGTGGTCGTCAAAAAAAGATTGGTACTAATCCTTGGTCAATTGCTGTACCCGGCGGTAAACATGGTGCAGTAGTGATGGACATGGCGAACTCAGGAGTGGCGAGAGGTAAGATTTATCTTGCACAAAAGCGTCGCCAACCCATTCCCAATGACTGGGCAATTGATAAAGATGGTCGCCCCACTACCGATCCACAAGCGGCTATTGAGGGCTTCATTTTGCCCATGGCTGGCCATAAAGGCTATGTGATGG
>JBIISV010000140.1:0-5244 GCA_044340835.1 Polynucleobacter sp. | reverse complement strand
CTACCGCTAAGTACACTTCAACACCCCGAAGGGTTGTGGAGGTGAGCGTCATCGCCTGCTTAGTAATTTCAGGAATACCCACGGTATAAGCAAATGGAGAATACTTCAATACCGAAGTAAACTCATTAAGCATTCCGGGTACAGAAAATCGGAGCATTTGCGGCAACTCAATAAACCTTAGGACCTGGATACGCGTCATTCCCATGGCTTGACCAGCAATTACTTCTGCTGGATCGACTGAATTAAAAGCGCCACGAAAAACTTCAGCCAAATAAGCGGAGGCAACCAAGCCCAGGCTGAGTGCCATTGCCATTAGTGGGGGCACCTTAAACCCGACCCCCGGCAAACCAAAATACACCATGAAGAGCAGGACTAATACAGGTACACCACGAAACACATAGGTATAGAAATCAATCAGCGGAGTAAGCCAGCCAAGATTTAAGCGTCGTAGGCTTGCCAAGAGCAAGCCTACGACCAAGCCAGTGACAGAGCAAACTAGTGTGACTAGAACTGTATAAGAAATGCCCTGGGCTAACTGGGCAAGAATATCCAGAAAAGTCACAGGGCAGGCTTTCGACTACAGTTTGGAATAGTTAAAACAGAACGAGCTTACTTCATCCACTTGTCTAGAGTTGCTTTCATTTTTTCCGGACCAAGCTCATTGAGGTATTTATCAAAGTCATCGCGCAACTTAGAGCCCTTAGCAAAAGCAAATCCAAGCTTATCAAAGCCTTTAAATACGTAACTACTCTGGATCGGCAAATTCATTTTATTTTCATAGTTGAGAAATACTGGCTCTTCTATAAAGGCGAGATCCAGATTACCATTCTGCAGGTCTGTAATGACTTCAGCATAGGAAGGATACAGTTTGACCTTGCTAAGGGCATAGTAGCCCTTTGGCTCTAACTCATTTTTAATCAAATCGTCGTAAGCCATGCCACGAGGGTAGCCAATCGAGTATTTTTTGAGCTGATTCAAATCTGTAATCTGAATATTCTTATTCTTCATACTGACGAGATGCCAAGCATTGTCATAATAAGGCTGAGAAAAATCCATCGCCTCTTTACGTTTGTCAGTAATCGAAATTCCTGAGAAAGCAACATCAGCTTGACCGCTAGATACAGCCCCTAGCATTCCGGCCCAGTCATATGGAGTAACTTTCAGAGTGCAGCCGCGGGCTTGGCAATAGCCCTGGAAAATATCCATATCGACCCCAACAATTTGGCCTTTGTCATCAAACAGCATTGGTGGAGAGGCTGGAGAAACAGCCACTTTGATTTCTTTTGAATCTGGAGACTTAGAGCAAGCCACTATGGTTAGCGCTAGAACAGTAGCAAACAAAGCTAGAAAAAAGCGTTTCATGGGTATCACTCCTATCCTAATGATTTGATCTTGTCCAGAGTCTGGGTATTCTCCAAGTATAGGGGAATTAGAAAGGCGCTAGCTATTGCAGGGTATTTTTTAGGGCAGGTAACATCGGCATTGCCATTACCTCAATACCCTCATCACGCAAAGCTTCCGCCTCATCAAGTGTAGTTTGCCCTCGAATACTCCGCTCGGGAGATTCCTTGTAGTGAATTTTGCGAGCTTCTTCAGCAAAAGAGTTGCCAACATCCTCGGATCGACCCATCAACTCACGCATCCCTTTTAAAAAAGCTGCCTGTACCTGAGCCTCTAATTGAGAATGGTCTGCACTAGTCATGGCAACCACATCGCCGCTGATAGCGCCGCTAACACTACTGTGATCTGTTGCTGCAGCAGGGGAAATAGTGAGTTCAGTTGAGGCGGTTGTCTCTTTATTAGAACTCGATTTAGCAATATGGGGGGCGGATGGCATCCGCGCAATCTCTGTACTGTCGCAAATCGGGCATGCCAGCATCCCTTTGTCTTGCTGCGCAAGGCAATCCTCTTCTGAGGCGAACCATCCCTCAAAGCGATGATTTAATGGGCAAGCGAGGTTGTAAACTTTCATAAGGCCTATATCGGGGCAAAAGTACTAAATTCAATAGCCTTATTATAGGATGTTGAGGCGATTAGTTGATTGGCTCTGGGCTGACTAAGCCCCTGCGATAGCGATCTAACCAGTAAGTTGCTATGGTGGTCTTGACGTCCGTAATCTCGCCCTGCTCTACCCACTCCAACAACTGCTCCAGGGGTGCGGCAAATACATCTAAAAACTCTTCCTCATCTAAGTGGCTCTTACCTGATACCAAGCCCTCAGCAAGATAAATATCAATAAACTCTGTCGAATATGAAATCACTGGATGGATGCGACGAATAAAACTCCACTTTTTCGCCGTATAACCAGTTTCTTCTTCTAATTCACGTTTAGCACACAGCAGATGATCTTCTATTGGGTCTAATTTACCCGCTGGAATCTCCAAACAAGCCTTAGCGATAGGATAACGATATTGCTGCTCCATGAGCACTCTGCCATCATCTAAGATGGCCAGAATAGCTACAGCACCCGGATGAGTAAGATATTCACGTATCGCCTGTTTGCCATCAGGAAGACTAACCTGATCACGTTTCATATTCAGAAAGATGCCGCCGTAAATATCCTCGCTGGATAAGCACTCCTCCCTCAAATGGGCATCGCCTAACGGAAGTTCTTTGAACGATTTTTCAGTCATCATGTATCTTCCTAAAATTAAACATCAATCTTACAAAAACGAGGTGACAAAAAGTAGAAAGGCCCCTAATCGGAGCCCCTCATCACCATGTCAGTCACTTGCTAACTTACGAACCTAATAAAGTGCGGCGCATAGCATCTAGGCAAATAGTCATCAAGCCCGCAGGAAGGATCCCTAATGCCAGCACAAAAACCGTATTCAGACTCAATAAGCCACGAGCAAATCCGGATCCAGAAATCACAGCGGTATGCCCCTCTTTTGGCTCATCAAAATACATCACCTTGACAACCCTAAGATAATAGAAAGCGCCAATGAGTGAGGCAAGGACAGCAATTACAGCCAAGAAAGTATGCTCGCCATCGACTAAGGCTTCCAGTATGCCAAGCTTAGCTGCAAAACCTACTGTCGGCGGAATACCCGCCAATGAGAACATCATCACTAAGCCAATGAAGGCAAACCAAGGATGGCGCTTATTCAAACCCTTGAGATCATCAATCGTTTCGCAATCATGGCCCTTGTGCGATAACAACATCAATAGACCAAAGCTTCCCAAGGTAGTTAAGACATAAGTAATCACATAAAATAGGGAGGCACTATAAGCATGGTCATCGAATACCGACAACATACCTAGCAATACAAAACCCATTTGCGCAATAGCTGAATAAGCCAGCATACGCTTCAAATTCGTTTGTGCAATGGCTGTAACATTCCCTACTACCAACGATAGAACAGCAAGGATCAAGATCATCGGCTGCCAATCACCCATGAGTGGCAACAGAGTATTGATCAGCAAACGGAATAGCAAGGCAAAGGCTGCGAGTTTCGGTGCGGCAGCAATCATCAAGGTGACAGCTGTTGGTGCGCCTTGATATACATCAGGAACCCACATGTGAAATGGCACAACTCCCAACTTAAATGCTAAGCCAGAAACAATAAACACCAGACCAAATGCCATCACCAAATGATTGACGCGCGGATCAGCAACAGTTCTAAAGATTTCGATGAGATCGAGAGAGCCAGTAACGCCGTACAACATCGACATACCGTAGAGTAAGAAACCAGATGCTAATGCACCGAGAATAAAGTACTTGATACCTGCCTCAACACTCTTCTCACTATTATGGCGCATAGCTACCAAGGCATAAGTAGGTAATGCCATCAACTCCAGACCCAAATACAGAGTCAAAAGATTTGCGCCAGAGATCAATACAAATTGACCTAGTAAGGCTAGTAAGGCCAAGACAATAAAGTCGGGGCGAAATAAGGCGCGATCAGCGAGATACTGCTTCGAGTAAATCAAGGTGACTAGCACTGCACCACAGGAGCACGCCTTTAGAAGATTCGAGAGTGGGTCAGACTGAAATAAACCATTCATGGCCACAACTGAGGGATCGTCCATGCGCCCAACAAATGCAAAGATTAAATACACCAACAAAATAATAGAGAAAAAGTAAACAAAGCCAACACCACGCGGGGTGTGAAAAATATCCTGCTCTACCCCAGGCGTGGCTGGCTGACGCTCGGGTACGTAAACGCTAGCCACCAGTAAGAGGCAAGCAGCTATAAGTAAGATGAGTTCCGGCAGAACGGCGTATAGGTCAAATGCTTGCATTAGCTTTTACTCAGAGTTTACTGACAGCAACATGCTGCAGTAGATTAATCACGGATGGATGAATAATGTCAGTAAAAGGCTTGGGATAAACACCCATGCCGATCACACAGATCGACAATACCGCCATCATAAAATACTCACGTGCATTTAGATCTTTTAGCTCTTCAACATGCTGATTGGTGATTGCGCCAAAAAACACGCGTTTAACCATCCACAAGGAATAAGCGGCACTTAAAATTAATGCAGTGGCAGCTAAGATACCAATCACAAAGTCATAATCCACGGCAGCTAGAATCACCATGAACTCACCAACAAAACCTGAAGTAGCAGGCAGGCCACAGTTAGCCATAGCCATTAATACTGCAAATGCTGTAAACGCAGGCATGCGATGCACAACACCACCGTAATCTGCAATTTGACGGGTATGCATACGGTCGTAAAGCACCCCAATAGATAGGAACATGGCACCAGCTACAAAGCCGTGAGAAATCATCTGCACAATACCACCCTCAATACCAAGAGGACTAAAAAGGAAGAAGCCTAAGGTGACAAAACCCATGTGAGCGACTGACGAGTAGGCAACCAACTTCTTCATATCCTTCTGAACCAAAGCCACTGCACCAACATAAATCACAGCCACTAAAGATAAGAAGATCATGAATGGGCCAAGATACTGACTTGCGTCTGGAGCAATTGGTAACGAGAAGCGTAAGAAGCCATATGCCCCCAGCTTCAGCATAATGGCAGCCAAGACTATGGAGCCACCTGTTGGGGCTTCAACGTGAACATCTGGTAACCAAGTATGTAAAGGCCACATTGGCACCTTCACGGCAAACGCCATAAAGAATGCAAAGAACAATAGGATTTGCTCGACGATATCCAAGCGTGCGTTATGCCAAGCCAAGATATCAAAGGTATTGGTCACATTGAACAGGTAGAGCATCGCAACTAAGGTTAACAATGAGCCAAGCAAGGTATACAAGAAGAACTTGAATGCCG
>JBIISV010000139.1:0-5255 GCA_044340835.1 Polynucleobacter sp. | reverse complement strand
CAGGCTTGCTCTTAGAAGGTTCAACTTCCCATAACTCCTTAATGCCAATACCATAGCTTTGCGGGTCTGCATCCTTATCTAATGCAAATTTGGCGATCAGTTCTTTGCCTAAATGCCCACGTGAGCCCTCTGCAAATAAGGTGTACTTGGCACGTAACTCCATACCAAGCTGAAATTGTTCGGTAGGCTGTCCTTCTTTGTCTAAGCCCATTGAGCCGGTGATGACGCCACAAACTCCGCCTTGTTCGTTATAGAGAATTTCTGCAGCAGGAAAGCCGGGAAAAATTTCAACACCGAAATTTTCAGCTTGTTGTCCAAGCCATCGTGTTACATTGGCCAAACTAACAATATAGTTACCTTCATTCTGAAAGCACTGAGGCAATATCCAATTAGGGACTTGGAGCGATTTCTCTTTTGTTAGAAATAAAAACTGATCCTCAGTAACTTTGGTATCCAGAGGTGCACCTAGCTCTTTCCAGTTTGGGAAGAGCTCCGTGAGCGCCCTAGGATCCATAACCGCGCCAGACAGAATGTGCGCACCGATTTCTGAGCCTTTTTCGAGAACGCATACGCTAATCTCTTTGCCAGATTCAGCAGCCAGCTGTTTTGTCTTGATTGCTGCAGAAAGTCCAGCTGGACCGCCACCAACAATTACCAGGTCATAGTCCATGGATTCTCTTGGGCCAAACTGTGCGAGTAATTCCTGGGCATTCATTCAATCTCTCCGACATCACTTAAATAGGGGCTGCTAAACTTGATTTTCAGCATTTTTACTATTTTTCTAGCCTTAAACCATACCTATAGTTTAGTTCCAAGCGAAAAAAATGCTCAGTTTAGCCCTCAATGGCTGTCGGGTATCGGGGCTAAAGCGTTATGATTGCTTTTTTACCCTTTTTGGCAATATTAGGAAGAATTTATGAATAAAACTTACCCATCGGCTGTAGATGCCTTGCGGGATATTTTGAAGGATGGCCAGAAGCTGGCTGTTGGCGGCTTTGGCCTTTGCGGCATACCTGAAGCTTTAATTGGCGCGGTAAAGGAGTTGGGCGCCCAAAATCTGACAGCAATTTCCAATAATGCCGGTGTCGATGGCTTTGGTTTAGGGGTGTTGCTGAACTCAAGACAAGTTAAAAAAATGGTCGCCTCTTATGTTGGTGAAAACAAAGAATTCGAGCGTCAATTTTTAGCTGGGGAGCTGGAGCTTGAATTTACACCTCAAGGAACTTTAGCTGAGAAACTGCGTGCAGGTGGTTGTGGTATTCCTGCCTTCTATACTAAAACCGGTGTGGGCACGCTGGTTGCCGAAGGTAAAGAAGAAAAAGAGTTTGACGGTGAGCGATATATTATGGAGCGCGCCATCATTGCTGATATCTCTTTAGTAAAAGCATGGAAAGCAGACAAATCGGGTAACCTGGTATATCGCTATACGGCTCGTAACTTCAATCCAGTGGTGGCTATGGCGGGCAAGATTACGGTTGCAGAAGTCGAAGAAATTGTTGAAAACGGCGAATTAGATCCAGATCAGATTCATACACCAGGTATTTATGTGCATCGTTTGGTCCTCAACACTACGCCTGAGAAGCGAATTGAGCAACGCACTTTGTCAGCAGCTTAAAACTCATATACGCACTATAAAAATAGTACAGAACATTTAGGAAGATTGATATGCCTTGGAATAGAGATGAAATGGCAGTACGTGCTGCCAAAGAGCTAAAGGATGGTTATTACGTAAACCTAGGTATTGGCATGCCAACCTTGGTGGCCAATCATGTGCCGGAAGGAATGGAAGTGTGGCTGCAATCAGAAAATGGTTTATTAGGTATTGGCCCATTTCCAACTGAGGCAACCATTGATGCGGATTTAATCAATGCAGGCAAGCAAACAATTACGACACTGGCAGGTTCCTCCATTTTTTCTTCTGCAGATTCATTTGGAATGATTCGGGGTGGGAAAATTAATATTGCAATTTTGGGAGCGATGCAGGTGAGTGAGCATGGTGATTTAGCTAACTGGATGATCCCTGGCAAGATGGTAAAGGGGATGGGTGGTGCCATGGACCTTGTAGCTGGAGTAAAGCATGTGGTTGTGTTGATGGAGCATGTTGCCAAGAAAAAAGATGGCACAGAAGAAATTAAGATTTTGCCTAATTGCACCTTACCCCTTACAGGAGTTGGTGTTATTAGTCGCATCATTACTGATCTCTGCGTCCTGGACATCACACCTCAGGGTTTAAAGTTGGTGGAGCTAGCGCCCGGTGTTACTAAAGAAGAGGTGCTCTCCAAAACAGGTGCCCCTGTAGATACCGCGGGTTTCTAGTAAGGGCTATTACTTAGTAAAATGGGGTCATATGACCCCATTTCTTTTTTAGGGACTACCTCATGAATGCATTAGACCATTCACTTCATGCTCACAAGCAGGGCGATGCGAAGCATTCTCACAGAAAAGAAGTATCTAATCAAAATCTACTACTAATAGCCTTGGTACTGACACTTGGTTTTTCAGGTGTTGAGGGAACCGCTGCTTATTTTGCAAATTCTTTAGCTCTAATATCTGATGCTGGTCATATGGTGACCGATGCTGCTGCACTTGGCTTGGCATTGCTAGCGCAAATTATTTCTCGTCGTCCACCATCGGCTAAACATTCCTTTGGATTCGGTAGAGCGGAGGCCTTGGCAGCATTTGTGAATTGTATTGTGATGCTAGCCCTAGTTGCATGGATTATGGTGGAGGCGATTAGTCGTTTCTATGAACCGCATAGAGTGGATGGCTTAACTGTCACGATAGTTGCTGCCATCGGTCTATTAATGAATATAGTTGTGGCATGGGTGCTCTCACGCGATAAAAAGAGTGTCAATACTCGTGCTGCATTGGTTCATGTCATGGGTGACTTATTGGGATCTATAGCCGCTCTCATTGCCGGTATTGTGATTCAGCTCACTGGATGGATGCCAATTGATGCCATTTTATCTATCTTAGTATCCCTCTTAATTTTGAAATCGACTATTTCCATTCTTAAAGAGTCTTACCACTTCTTGATGGAAGGTGTACCTTTACATATTGACTATCTACAAGTTGGGAGTGATTTAAAAAAGGTGCCCGGTGTATTAGCTGTTCATGATTTACATGTTTGGGAAATGACGCCGAGTTTTCCAGCTCTCATTGGTCATATTGAGATTGCAAAACTTTCTGATTGGCCAGAAATTATGGAGAATATCAACTCGATGTTACTGAGTAAGCATGGCATTGATCACGTAACCCTGCAGCCTGAAGTAGAAAGTATGGCTAAAGCGCATTCACATCATGAAGACATTCAAGACGGCATTCAAGATTCCTCTGCTAACCATCAGGGTGAGACCTTTTATGTGAATTGTGCAAGTGGTGACGGCCCTCATCGGATGGCCTATCACACGTGGGGCAATCCAAATAATCCTAAGGTATTAATGTGTGTTCATGGTCTTACAAGACGGGGCAGTGATTTTAAGACTCTAGCAATGGCAATGTGCCATGAATACTATGTTGTTTGCCCAGATATTGTGGGACGAGGAGATTCCGATCGCCTAAAGAATCCGATGCTGTATACCGTTCCTCAGTATGTCGCAGATATCACTTGCTTGATTCAACAACTTGGTGTGATTCAAGTAGATTGGTTTGGAACCTCAATGGGAGGTCTCATTGGTATGGTTTATGCATCCATGCCTAATAGCCCGATTCGTCGTATGCTGATCAATGATGTAGGTCCACGAATTGAAGCAGAGGCAATCAAGCGCTTAGGATCTTACGTTGGCCAAGCTTTTGCCTTTACTGATCGTGCTGACGCATTAGAGCGTTTAAATGAGATCTGCGCTTCATTTGGTTCCCATACTCCTCAAGAATGGGAAATTTATAATGGCCCAATGCTTGTTCAGAAAGAGGGGCTTTGGGTCATGCACTATGACCCAGATATTTCTGTACCATTTTTATCAGTCAATCCAATGATGGCTAAAGCAGGCGAGATGGCAATGTGGCATGCCTTTAAACATATCCATATTCCGATGTTAATTGTTCGCGGTGGAGACTCTGATCTTCTTTCAGCCAAAACTGTAGCGGAGATGTGTAAGGTCAATCCTTATATTCGTAGTATTGAAATTCCAGGAGTAGGCCATGCACCTGCTTTTGTCAAGCCAGAGCAAGTTGCTTTAGCAAAAGAATTTTTTAGTTAAGGTCAGCAGGCGCTCATGTCACAGGCTGGACATTTATCTGCGGGCAGCAAAATAGTTGACGGCTGGTATGGCGAACCTTCCGAAAGTCATGCTTTTGGTGTGCTGAGTATTCTTAAGCAGCTTCACCTTGATGAGGCCACCCTAACTGCAGCCGAAAATATTGCCCGCACGCATGGAAAAGAAGCCCTGATTAAATTGATTGGCGAAGAGCCAGCAAAACTACTCATAGGCTATCGAGGACTGAGGCAAGCTCAAGCTAAGCTCGTTCGTAACGATGGAGGATTGAGTATTTCTGGGCAAGAAGAGATATTGAGAAAAATGTTACTCGCCTTTGGCGATGACTTGCGTGTTGTGCTCATTTATTTGGCTTCTCGTTTGCAAACGCTACGCTGGATTACTCAAGAAAAAATAGCAATGCCTAAAGCTTGGGCTCAAGAGATCCTGAATATTGATGCCAGTTTAGCGAATCGTTTGGGTATCTGGCAGATGAAGTGGGAGATGGAGGACTTAGCATTTAGGATACTGTCTCCTGCTGTGTATCGTGATATCGCTAGGATGCTTGACGGTAAGCGTGCCGAACGAGAATCTTTTATTGAGCAAATTTTAAGCAAACTTAAGCAGGAATTGGCTTTAGCGCATATTGAGGGTGAGGTTCAAGGACGCCCAAAGCATATTTATAGTATCTGGAAAAAGATGCAAGGCAAATCTTTAGATTTTGCAAATCTCTATGACGTTAGGGCATTTAGGGTTCTGGTTGATGACGTTAAATCTTGCTACGCTATTCTAGGTATAGTGCATAACGTCTGGCAACCTGTTCCCAGGGAGTTTGATGATTACATTGCTAGGCCTAAACCTAATGGCTATCAGTCTTTACATACTGTTGTCATGGATATTGATGACACTGCCTTCGAGATCCAGGTACGCACTCATGAAATGCATCGTCAGGCTGAGTACGGTCTTGCCGCACACTGGCGTTATAAAGAGGGCGCTTACCTTGGTGCCGCTACCCCATCAAAAAGTAAGCTAAGCTCGCAAGCTGGCACGCATAGCGCTGCC
>JBIISV010000138.1:0-5268 GCA_044340835.1 Polynucleobacter sp. | reverse complement strand
CCCATGGTTGGCAAAATCGCATCTGGCTTTTCGGTAGCAATAATGCGCTCAACCACCTCCCAAGTAATTGGCTCGATGTAAGTCACATCAGCCATCTCTGGGTCAGTCATGATCGTTGCAGGATTACTATTTACTAGGATGACCTTGTAACCTTCGTCACGCAAAGCTTTACAAGCCTGTGCACCGGAATAATCAAACTCACAGGCCTGCCCAATCACAATCGGACCAGCACCAATAATGAGAATGCTATGAATGTCGCTACGCTTAGGCATTATTTGCCCCCCTTATTACCAGCAGCATTCATCAACTCCACAAAACGATCAAATAAATAAGCAATATCATGAGGGCCTGGTGAGGCCTCAGGATGCCCTTGGAAACATAAAGCAGGCTTATCTTTCCAAGCAAGACCCTGTAAGGATCCATCAAACAAAGAAACATGTGTGACACGAATATTGTCAGGCAAGGTATTGGCATCAACCGCAAAACCATGGTTTTGAGAGGTAATCGCTACGCGCCCCGTATCTAAATCTTTCACAGGATGATTTGCACCATGGTGGCCAAACTTCATCTTCAATGTTTTCGCGCCAGCGGCCAAGCCCATAATTTGATGGCCCAAACAGATACCAAAAGTGGGGATGCCCTTCTCAATAATGTGTTTTGCAGCAGTAATTGCGTAATCACAAGGGCCAGGATCTCCAGGGCCGTTTGAGAAAAATACCCCATCCGGGTTCATCGCCAAGACCTCGGCAGCACTAGTTTGTGCTGGCACAACAGTTAACTCGCAGCCACGCTCAGTGAGCATCCGCAAAATATTACGCTTGACGCCAAAATCATAAGCAACGACTTTTTTGACTGGCTTACTGCGATCTAAATTTCTGTACGCAGGCTTGTCATCAGGGCCATGTAGATCCCACTGGGCTTCAAGCCATTGATAAGGCTTTTGGGTCGTAACCACTTTTGCTAAATCTAATCCAGACATTCCAGGGAAAGCTTTAGCCAATCCCAAGGCTTTCTTGCCAAGCACCTCTATATCGTCACCCATTTTTCCAGCAACAATTGCCCCAGATTGAGCGCCCTTGTCACGCAGAATGCGCGTGAGCTTACGGGTATCGATTCCGGAAATACCAACAACACCCGCTTTACTAAGGTAGCTGTCGAGACTTTCTTCAGAGCGGAAATTGGATACTCGCCTAGAGAGATCTTTGACAACCAAACCAGCCGCATGAATCTGATCTGACTCAGCATCCTGAGCGTTTACCCCAACGTTTCCGATATGGGGATAGGTCAAGGTCACAATTTGGCGTGAGTAACTAGGATCAGTAATGATCTCTTGATAACCTGTTAGAGCAGTATTAAAAACAACTTCACCGGTAGTTTCGCCAGGGGCGCCAATACTAAGACCGGGAAATAGACTGCCATCGGCTAAAGCCAATACGGCAGGAGGAAAAGAAGGAAGCAAGGGTGACAAACCATCTCCAGTCCCTGCTCCATCCGACGCTCAACACCCCAAAAAAGACTAACCCTGGACTGTTTGTGCGGGAGGTGAGTGTCTTTAAGCGCTAGGGTAATTTATTAAGTTTTGAACCTTGCAATCATACCAGTTTTGCTTATAAATCCTTGAATTCCCAGCCAATTAGGCTTTGAAGGTAGTAAGCCCTCAAGCCATTGACTGAGGGGCTGATTTTTTCTTACTAAACTCGCTTTAAGACTGCGCGCTTTTTTCAATAATGGTCTTAATTTGCGCTAAAACGGTTTGATCTTCCATGGTGCTGATATCACCCGGGTCGCGCCCCTCAGCCACCGCTTGCAATGCTCGACGCACGATCTTGCCCGAACGGGTCTTGGGCAAGGCATTCACTAAATAAACGCGGCCTGGACGTGCAATTGCTCCCAAAGTAGTATCCACCGTCTTCATACATTCCGCTTCAAGAGTGGCTGTATTTGACGCATCCTTAGGGATTACGAATGCAATGGCTGCTTGGCCTTTGAGCTTATCCTCAATACCCACCACTGCTACCTCGGAGATATTGGGATGACTGGAGATACTCTCTTCGATCTCGCGCGTACCTAAGCGATGGCCAGCCACATTGATAACGTCATCAGTACGGCCCAAGATGAAGAAGTAGCCATCTGCATCTTTAATGCCCCAGTCAAAGGTGGAGTAAATCATCTTGCCTGGAATCGTTTCCCAGTAGGTGCTTACAAAGCGCTTGTCATCTCCCCAAACGGTTTGCATGCAACCAGGCGGAAGTGGACCTTCGATTGCGATCACCCCTTTTTGATCAGAGCCCAATTCTTCCGAAGTAGCATCATCTAACAACTTCATGTTGTAACCAAATGAAGGCACTCCAGGAGAGCCAAACTTGTGCGGCATCACTTCTACACCACGCTGAATTGCCAACATAGGCCAACCCGTTTCAGTCTGCCAGTAGTTATCAATAATCGGCTTCTTAATCGCCTCATGAATCCAGGTTGCAGTTGGCTCGTCCAAAGGCTCGCCCGCCAAGAACAATGCACGCAAGCTAGAGAGGTCATATTTACTTAAGAATGCAGGATCCTGCTTTTTCAGAACGCGCACCGCAGTCGGGGCAGAGAACATCACTGATACCTGGTATTTCTCAACTAACTCCCACCAGATGCCTGCGTCAGGACGCAATGGCGTGCCCTCATACATAATGGTTGCCATGCCGTTGAGCAATGGCGCGTAAATAATGTAGCTATGACCGACTACCCATCCAATATCGGAGGTACAGAACATCGTCTGACCAGGGTCGCCACAAAAAATATGCTTCATGGATGAAGCCAAAGCAACGGCGTAGCCACCCGTATCACGCTGTACTCCCTTCGGCTTACCAGTAGTGCCAGAGGTATACAGAATGTAGGAGATATGGGTTGCATCAACCCACTCAACAGGCACTATATCTTGGAGATGTTTTTGTCGCTCAGCGGTGTAATCTAGATCACGCCCAGCTACCATAGTGAACTCAGTAAGACCGCGATTGACGATCAATACTTTTTCAGGTTTGTGATTCGCCAGGGTGATTGCTTCATCTAGCAAGGGCTTGTAAGGGACAGCCTTACCGCCGCGCGCCCCCGCCTCTGCGGTCACAATCATTTTAGGTTTAGCGTCATCAATTCGTGATGCCAAGCTATGGGATGCAAAGCCTCCAAATACAACTGAATGGATCGCACCAATACGTGCACAGGCGAGCATTGCGAAACAAGCTTCGGCAATCATCGGCATGTATATCAATATACGATCACCTTTTTGTACGCCATTGGCTTTATAAATTGCAGCCATACGATTCACTTCTTCGTAGAGCTCTTTGAATGTATATACTTTTTCTACATTGGTTTCTGTTGAGACAGCAACCAACGCAGTTTGATTAGGACGGTCCTTAAGATGACGGTCGACTGCGTTGTAACAGAGATTAGTTAAACCCCCTTCAAACCATTTTGCAAAAGGCGGGTTTGCATAATCGAGCACCTTATTAAATGGCTTTTCCCAATGAATTAACTTTGCCTGCTCCCCCCAAAATCCATCTGGATCTTTAATAGAGCGCTCGTGTTCTGATTTATAGGACATGGTCAACCTAAATAAGTAAATGAAAGAGCCTGGACTTACTGAATCTTGCCAACCCCCTGACTGCTTGTAACCTTGGCAGCTGGGCTAGATGGATTACCAGTTGTATTTTTCGCAGATTTTGCAAGCCCTGTCGATGCGGATTTATGCTGAGACGCAGCATTATTTGCTGAAGAATTACCCTTAGTCGATCCTTTAGCAGACTTCACCACAGGACATTTAGCCCCTTTTGCACATTTTTGAGGTCCAGGCTTAACTAAATTTAAGCTGGCATCTTCAGCCATTGCCAGCGAGATGTCTCCGGAGCCTTGGTTAGTTTTTGGCACCAGCACAGTAGAACCAGCACGGATTCGCATCCCCCTGGGAATAGCATTCACTTCTCGCAAGGTATCAGCATCCACATTCAGAGTTTTCGCAGCCTGCTCTACCGTCTCTGTTTTAGTCACCTTTACTGCTGCCCAAGATGACAATGGCTTAGTGTATTTCTTAAGGTTTTCTTGAAAGATTTCTGCGTGGCCAAAAGGTAATAGGATCTGTTGATTAGCATTACTTAAAATGACCGGCTTATTAAAAGACGGATTGAGGCTATGAAACTCTTTATCCGGAATCTCACTCAGCTTAATCACTAAAGCTACATCAATATCCGCACCAACATCGACAGCTACAAAATAAGGATGATTTTCCAGTTCGGGCAAGACAATACCGTAGGCCTGAGGATCTAAAACAATCTGTCGGTAGGCCATCAATTTTGGCACGTAGTTGCGCGTCTCATTAGGCAGCTTCAAACTCAAGTAATCCGTTGGAAGTCCCGCAGCAATATTTCGCTTTTGTGCCTTTGAAATATTACCCTCACCCCAGTTATACGCTGCTAAAGCAAGCTCCCAGCTACCAAATTGCTTATACAGGCGTTGCAAATAATCAAGCGCAGCATCAGTGGATTGAATCACATCACGCCGCTCGTCTCTAAATACATTTTGAGTTAAACGGAAATCTTTTCCAGTGGCAGGCATAAACTGCCATAAGCCCATTGCCTTTGCACTGGATTTTGCATGTGTCACAAAAGCGCTTTCGACAAAAGGTAGAAGGGCAATCTCTGTCGGCATCTTGCGCGCATTGACCTCTTGTACGATATAGAAAAGATAGCGTGAAGCACGAGCCATAGTGCGATCCACATAATCGGGGCGAGAGCTCAACCAACGTACTTGCTGGATTTCCAGTGGCGTATTCATGGGCTGCATCTCAAAGCCATCCCGTATTCGGATCCAGAGATTGCTTGATGGTGCATAGACTTTACTGACAGACTCATTCTTTAAATTCACACGCTGTGCTTTAGCAGCACGAGGGTCTTCAATTGCCTTCGTATCTGATGACCAATCAGCGGTACTAGCGCAACCCGAGAGTCCGACAATCATCAAGATTGCCGCAAAAGGCCACAACATCAGAATCGATCCTTCCAAGCCCGAATCACCGCTAAGACATGGGCAGATGTCGGCAAGGATTTCTCTCCTGAGAGCTCTAAGGCCGCATGGATCACCGATTCTTGATCACAGCGCATAAAGGGGTTAACTTGTAACTCTTGCCCGATGGTAGTGGGCAAGGTCGGAAGATTCTGGTGGCGCAAGGCTTTAGCAGTTTCCGCCCAAGTAATCAGGTTTGCGTTTTTAGGCTCAACGGCTAGGGCAAAA
>JBIISV010000137.1:0-5318 GCA_044340835.1 Polynucleobacter sp. | reverse complement strand
TATCGCCCCTGAGTCAAAATTTTCATTTTGGCTAAGGTAAAGCTGTTTACAAAGCTACCGCACCAAAAAGCAATCATGGATGCAAGTGCTACTCGCCAAGAGTTTCCAAATACAGTTTCCAGGCCTTGCTGATAATTTGCCATATAAGAGCCAGGGGCTACCGGCAAGGCAATCACAATTTGAGCCATGATGGCAGCAAAGGCTAGCGCTGCAAAACCCACCCAAACTGCTCGGCGGTCGTAGGCATAGCCATAGACTTCAGTAAGGATGTCTCCAAAAAAATAGGCAATAGGGAAAAATAGAATCCCGGCTCCGAAAGTAACATTACCGAAATAAGGAAGATCAAGCTCAGCAGCCTTCCCTGCCCCAATAAAGTTAGAGCACAGCAAAACTACAACGAAAGCGGCTAATATTAAGTCGTAATAGCGGTGATGTCGTCTAGGTAAGTCCATAGAGCTAAAAAAATGGATAATAGTGATAAGGATATCTGTATTTTTGTAAATGCACAGAGAGCAATTCAACAACCTAGATAGGATGACTAAAAGCAATGAGCAAAGCTAGCTTTAATTGGGCAGATCCCCTACTTCTAAATACGCAACTGACCGAAGAGGAGCGCATGGTGCGCGATGCTGCCGCTGAATATGCTCAAGGCCGTTTGATGCCCCGTATTCATGATGCTTTTCGTAATGAAACTACTGATCCCACCATCTTCCGTGAAATGGGTGAATTAGGCCTCCTGGGGATCACTATCCCGGAGGAATATGGTGGCGCTAATCTCAATTATGTTTCTTATGGATTGATCGCCCGAGAGATCGAACGTGTTGACTCTGGTTATCGCTCCATGATGAGTGTTCAGTCCTCTTTGGTCATGGTCCCCATTAATGAGTTTGGTAGCGAAGCTCAGAAACAAAAATACCTCCCTAAGCTAGCTAGCGGTGAATGGATTGGGTGCTTTGGATTGACTGAGCCCAACTATGGCTCAGATGCTGGTGGCATGATCACGAGAGCTAAAAAGGTACCTGGTGGATTTTCTCTAACAGGCTCCAAGATGTGGATCTCAAACTCACCCATTGCTGACGTCTTTGTTGTTTGGGCAAAGAATGATGAGGGCCTCATTAGAGGCTTCATTCTGGAAAAAGGGATGAAAGGCTTATCTGCCCCAAAGATCAGCGGCAAGATGGGTCTCAGGGCCTCCATTACTGGAGAAATCGTAATGGATGAGGTTTTTGTTCCTGCTGAAAATGAATTCCCCGATGTTACCGGACTCAAAGGTCCATTCACTTGCCTCAATTCTGCTCGCTACGGAATAGCCTGGGGTACGCTTGGCGCCGCTGAGTGGTGCTGGTATGCAGCCCGTCAATACACTATGGATCGCAAGCAATTTGACCGCCCCTTAGCAGCAAATCAACTGGTTCAGAAGAAATTGGCCGATATGCAAACTGAAATTACGCTAGGTCTGCAAGGGTGTCTACGTTTAGGTCGCATGAAAGATGAAGGTACAGCAGCCCCCGAGATTACCTCGATCATGAAGCGCAACTCTTGTGGCAAGTCTCTGGATATTGCTCGTCTTGCGAGAGATATGCACGGTGGAAATGGCATCTCAGATGAGTATGGTGTTATCCGTCACATGCTTAATCTTGAAGTAGTTAATACCTATGAGGGTACGCATGACATTCATGCTTTGATCTTGGGTCGTGCACAAACAGGCATTCAGGCTTTTAGTTAAGCGTTTACCTTTTTAATGAGGCTCTTTGCCGCTATTGCAAAGGCTTCATCGCCATCATCATAAAGTTCTACAAAATGATCTGCGTGATAGCTCGGAAAGTTACGCGTGATTGAGGACTGATAGGATGGGTCGTAGTGCATCACCAGCAACTCTTCCACTAAATTTGCAAAGTCACCTATGTCAATAGCTCCATGCCATTTTGCAATTTGATCTTTACCATATCGCGATGTTAATAAGCTCAGCTTTTCTTTAAAGCTTTCCGGATTACATATGAAGTGCTGATATTCACGCAATAACCAAGATACTCGAGTGTGGGTGCTCGAGCGAAGCTCTATGCATTGACCATGACGAATGCGCTCCATTAAGGCATCTGGTATGTGCACACCTCCTACCTTTTTGCTCTCAGACTCCACATAAACAATCTTAGCGGGGTCCAGCGAGTTTAAAGCGCTCCATAAATTCGTTTCAAAACCTTTTTGGGAGGGCTGCTTGCTATGAGGTTCATTGCCAAGTACCGAACCCCTGTGAATGGCCAAACCCTCAAGATCGAGAATCTGCGCCCCAAGAGCGCCAATCTCCTGGAGAACTCGGGTTTTACCACTGCCAGTCATACCAGCGATCACTTGAAAAGAAAACGCCTTAGCAGCTTGCTCAAGGCCATCAATTACAAGCCGCCTAAAGCCTTGATAGCCACTCTCTAATTGCATGGCTTTCCATCCAATGCGATTAAGAATGTGAGTAAAAGCACCGCTGCGCTCACCTCCGCGCCAGCAATAAATCAGCGGTCTCCACTCTCTGGGAAAATCAATTAGGGAGCTCTCTAGATGATGGGCAATATTGCGCGAGACTAAAGCAGCACCTAATTTTTTAGCGACAAATGGAGATGCTTGTTTATAGAGCGTACCAATCTCAATACGCTCTTTATTATTTAAAACGGGTAGATTGATTGCGCCGGGAATATGATCCAAGGCAAATTCTGCGGGGGAGCGAACATCAATAATGGCGTCAAATTGATGAAGTGATGAAGCAAGCTTATCAAGATTGAGTATGTTTGGATTAATAAGCTGCAAGAAAATATCCTAGCGCAACTTGCTCATGCAAAGAAAGAACTTGCTACTTTCAGGAACCTGAATGCACATTAATAATCACTGATTCAATTAGGATACTCGAAGAGCCCTCTGATACAAATTGGTAGAGCGAGCGCCTGATCGGCAAAATGCCAAGATTGGGCTGGGCATAGTTTTTAATAGAAGAGCCATCTCTTTAATTTGATCTTGTGTAAATTCGCCGGGGATCACAGGCAAAAACGCATAAGTCAACCCTAAAGCCTCTGCTTGTTCTTGAATTTGAGCATTTGTTGGTTGATCTAGGCCGCCTTCATAATCAGGACGATTATTGATTACGCTTTTATAGCCTTGTTTAACAATCTCGGCTAAGTGGCTTGGGTCGATTTGGCCCAGTGTGCCGAATTGATCGGAATGGCAAAAAATGGGAAGACTCATCAAAACCTCAAAATGGAATGTAAATTTAAAAAAAGAATACTTTGTATTTTAATCACGCTGGTATTTTATGGCCTGTAAAGAAGCGATTGCAAAGAGCCATCCCAGTAAGCATCGCTATTACAAAGACTAAAGCCTTGAGATGGCCAGCTCCTAAGGCTACGATTGCAGGTCCCGGACAGAACCCGGCTATACCCCACCCTGCACCAAAAATAAGGCTTCCAATCACGAGTGGCTTGGAAATATCTCTTCTAGTAGGAATATGGAAGACGCCGCCAAAAAAGGCTTCGGACCGTTTGGAGACTAAATAAAAGCCACCTAAACCCACAAGAATTGCTCCACCCATCACTAACATTAAAGATGGGTCCCAGTTGCCGGTGATATCAAGAAAATTGAGAACCTTTTGAGGATTACTCATTCCTGAAATAATCAGACCCAGCCCGAACAAGACGCCAATTAAATACTGACTATAGAAATGGAAATGTTTTCTCATGATTTATAGATCCAATATATGTCGAATGATAAAGACTATCAAGAAGCCAGCGCCCATAAAAGTAAGAGTGGCAACTAAGGATCTGGGGGAGAGCCGAGATAGGCCGCAGACACCATGACCGCTGGTGCAACCAGAGCCATAGTTCGCACCAAAACCAACCAGTAAACCAGCAAGAATGATGGCAAGCCAATTCGCATCAATCACTATCTCTGTATGAATTCCAAATAAGATTGCCGCCCAAAATGGAGCACTCAAAATTCCCAGCACTAGAACAATGCGCCAATCCGAATCACCAACTTTTGGTGAAAGTAAGCCCGAAACAATTCCGCTGATCCCTAAAATACGACCATGCAAGAGAACGAATAAAGCGGCAGCAATGCCTAAGATAACACCGCCAAGCAGGGCCGGTCCAGGGGTAAATGCTAACCAATCAATCTGCATATGATTCGTTCACTTTCTCAGTTAAGTACAAGGATTGGGGGCGAGACGCACTTCTAAGTAGCGAAGCGCTAAATAGGCGCCAAAGGTGAATCCTGGTAAAGCAAGTAGTGAACCAATCGCCAACGTAGAGATTCCGCTCAGACCTTGGCCAACAGTGCAGCCAAGTGCTGTAACCCCACCAAAACCCATCAGTGCTGCACCTACCAGATGATTGGCGGTATCCTCTGCATTGCGAAAACTTTCCCAACGGAACGTTTTAGTGAGTAAAGCTACGCATGCTGATCCAGATATCATTCCCATAACTGCGACGATACCAAGGGTAATGACCTTTGAGGTGTCGCTATACATCATAAGCCAGTCTAGTGTGTAAGCATAGGGAGCCACAAAGGAAAGACTTTCCATTCTTCCTGAATTGGTTGCCAGGAAGACTTCTTCCAAAGTATTGGGATCTTCAGCCACAAAACCCAAACTTCCTGAAATCCACCAGATAGCGCATATAGCAAGGCCAACAAGAATGCCAGCAAGTAGATTTTCTGCGGTCCAAAATACTTTATTGGCAAGCGAATAGACAATAAAAGCAAGGCCTACAATTAAACCCAGCGCCAGATGTAAATAATTGCGAGCAATACCAGTAAGTGGGCTAAGAATACTTGCTAGGTCTTGGGGAGTATTGAGGGCGATGAATACGGAATCAAGCGTATTGACACGAATGACTCCCAAGAATCCCCTCATCGTCATATAAGCGGTGAGTCCAAGCACTATAAATACAATGACAGACTTGAGATTACCCCCGCCAATACGAACCAATGTTTTACTTCCACAGCCCGACGCAAGCACCATACCAATGCCAAAGAGCATGCTACCTACCAGAGTGGATAGCCATAAAAATCTACTACCGGTATAGATACTCTTGAGTGGATCAATGAGTCCAGAGTAAGACAGCAAAGCAAACCCAATAATAGCAACACCGATAGCAAGAAACCACTGCTTCAATCTATCCCAACTAGACATAATGAAAATATCTGAGACGGCACCCATCGTGCAAAAACTCGTTTTTTGCATTACGGCGCCTAGTAAAATAGTGACTGCAAATGTGGCAAGTAAAACAGTCTTACTAAGGCTAGAAATATCCACTACATCCATATATATGAAATTCTCT
>JBIISV010000136.1:0-5322 GCA_044340835.1 Polynucleobacter sp. | reverse complement strand
GCTGCTTTCATTAGGCTTTGACTGTCTGCGCCTGGAATCTTCACTTCACCAGCCGGATACACTTCAGTGAGTACGAGTGCATCAAAGTTTTTCAGAACTTGAACAAATTCACCGAAGCAATCACGGGTTCTTGTGAAGCGATGGGGTTGAAATGCTAATACCAAACGACGGTCTGGATAAGCTCCACGGGCTGCAGCTAATGTAGCAGCCATTTCAATAGGGTGGTGACCGTAATCATCTATTAATGTGAAGCTTCCGCCAGATGATAAAGAAATTTCGCCATACCTTTGGAAGCGACGACCCACACCGCTAAATTCAGACAAGGCCTTCACAATCGCCTCATCACTAACACCCAGTTCAGTTGCAATGCCAATTGCTGCTAATGCATTCTGGACGTTATGTAAGCCCGGTAGATTTAATTGCACTTCAAGACGGCCTGGCTTATTTCCATGACGGCGAACAGTCTTTCGATCAACCGTAAAATGCATACGCGTACCTTCAGCGCGTACATTACTTGCACGAATATCAGCATCTTCAGATAAGCCATACCGCAACACTGGCTGAGAGACAAAAGGGATGATGTCCCTCACATTAGCATCATCAATACACAGTACTGCAATACCGTAAAAAGGCATACGCTGGATAAACTGTACAAATGCTTGTTTCAGTCTTGCCATGTCATGCTGATAGGTGTCCATATGATCAGCATCGATATTCGTAACCACTTCCATGGCTGGAAATAATTGTAAGAAAGAAGCATCGGACTCATCTGCCTCGACCACAATAAAGTCGCCTTGACCTAAGCGCGCATTGGCACCTGCAGAGTTTAATTTTCCACCAATCACAAAAGTAGGGTCTAAGCCGCCTTCAGCCAAGACTGAAGCAACTAAGCTAGTCGTAGTCGTTTTGCCATGAGTACCTGCAATCGCAATACCCTGCTTTAATCGCATGAGCTCACCAAGCATGACAGCGCGCTGAATAACAGGAACCTGAGCTGCGCGTGCAGCTAGCACTTCTGGATTATTACCAGTAACCGCAGTAGAAATCACTACCGCTTCTGCAGTACCAATATTTTTAGGATCATGTCCAATATAAATCACTGCACCCAAGTCTTTTAAACGCTTGGTGGCAGCACCCTCAGCCAAATCAGATCCAGACACCTGGTATCCCAAATTGAGCAGCACTTCAGCAATGCCACTCATGCCCGCACCACCGATACCAACAAAATGAATTTGCTGCACGATATGTTTCATATACCCACTCCTGCACAGTCTGCACATACTTCAGCAACACGCTGGGTTGCATTTGTCTTGGCCAATGCATGCGCACGCTCAGCTATTACTTGTAAATCTTGGCGGCTAAAATTTTGAATCATCAATGCCAGGTCTTGTGGATTAAGGTCTGCTTGTGGCAACAGAATGGCAGCATCCGCATCTGACAAAAAACGTGCATTCGCAGTCTGATGATCATCAATCGCATAAGGAAATGGAATCAAACAAGACGCAACACCACATGCAGCAATTTCTGAAACTGTCATCGCGCCCGAGCGACAAATAACTAAATCTGCTTGCGCATAGGCAGCAGGCATATCGTCAATGAAAGGATGAATATCCGCTTGCACACCTAAATCGGCATATCGCTTTTGTAGTTCTGCGAGATTTTTATCGCCTGCTTGATGAATCACACGAGGACGTGCTGCTTGATTCATTAAGGCTAAAGCAGCTGGGATAGTCTCATTTAAAGCAGCGGCGCCTAAACTACCGCCTACAACCAAAATAGATAAGGAACCAGTGCGCTCTTGATAACGTCTTGCTGGAGCACCTACGGCTTCGAATTCTTCACGGATTGGATTTCCAACCCATTCGGCCCCAGCCATCGTATTGGGGAAGCCAGTTAAGGTACGCATCGCAATTTTGGCTAAAGCGCGATTTGCGCTACCTGCTACTGAATTTGCTTCATGAAGAACCAACGGTCTCTTCAGTAGCTTAGTCATCAAGCCGCCAGGAAAAGTAATGTAACCGCCCATACCTAAAACCACGTTGGGCTTTAAGCGTCGCATGATCTTCCAACTCTGAAAGCTCGCTCTGACAAGATTGAATGGCAGCATTAGCTTGGCTTTCATTCCCTTACCACGTAGACCGCCAAAATCAACTGCTTCAAATGGGAAATTACAAGCCTTGACTAAGCGATATTCCATCCCGTTTTGATTTCCAAGCCAAGACACCTTCCAGCCGCAGATGCGCAAGTATTCCGCAACAGCGAGGCCTGGGAAAATATGTCCTCCGGTACCGCCAGCCATCACCAAAATAGAAGGCTTTGTCATAACTTGCCTCCACGCATCAAGATACGGTTTTCATAATCAATACGAAGTAGCATTGCCAATGCAACTGCATTCATTAATATTCCTGAGCCGCCATAACTGACCAATGGAAGAGTTAGGCCTTTGGTAGGCAGGAGACCCAAGTTCACACCCATATTGATAAAGGCCTGCCAGCCAATCCAAATTGCTACGCCCTTTGCGGCAAGACCAGCAAAACTGCGATCCAGTTGTAATGCAGTTCGACCAATGAGGAATGCGCGACGTACGATCCAATAAAACAGAAAAATGATTACTACTACACCGACAAATCCAAGCTCTTCACCAATTACGGCCATAATGAAGTCGGTATGGGCCTCTGGTAAATAATGAAGTTTTTCAACACTACCGCCCAACCCCAAACCAAACCATTCGCCACGACCAAATGCCATAAGTGAATGCGTTAACTGATAGGCTTTATTTGCAGCATTATCTACCTGCCATGGATCGATAAATGCCATGATACGTTTTTGTCGGAAGGGCGAAAGAGCAATGATAGTTGCCGCACTGAATATTCCAACAGCTAAAAGACCGCCAAATAATTTAGCGTTAATACCACCTAAAAATAAAATACCAAATGCGATTATCGATATCACTACAAGTGCACCTAAATCTGGCTCAGCCATGAGTAAGCCGCCAACCAATGCAACAGCGATGCCCATCGGCAACATACCTTTAACAAATGAATGAAGATATTCTTGGCGCTGCACGGTATAACTCGCTGCAAAAATAACTGCTGCAAATTTCATTAGCTCGGATGGCTGGAAGTTCATGGGGCCCAATGAAATCCAGCGCTTGGCGCCATTAACACCTTTACCTATCCCAGGGATAAGCACCGCAATTAATAGGATTACCGTAAAGCCAAAAATCAGCGGCGCATAACGATCCCAAACTGTGGTTGGAATCTTGAATACCCAGATAGCAACACCAATAGCAATCGTCAAAGAAATACAATGGCGGATTAAAAAGAAATTGCTACTGTAGTTTGCATACTTAGGGCCATCAGCCAAAGTAATCGATGCTGAGTAGACCATGACTAAACCAATGAGAGCTAAAGACAGCGCTGCCCAAACCAATAATTGGTCATAGTCCATCATGCGCGAACGAGTCTGCTCTACGCCAGATACTGCATCTCTTAAGCCGCTTCGGAAGTTATCTATTCCACCTCTGGAGAAATTCCAGAAACGGCCGAGGCCTAAGCCATTCTCAGGAAAGATTTTTTCCTTCCAACTCATGCATCAGCCCCTTCAAACTGCATTCCCAGCTCTTGAACTTCAGCCACAAAAGCTTCAGCACGCGCCACATAATCACTAAACTGATCAAAGCTGGCACAAGCAGGTGACAATAGGACAATATCCCCAGACTGGGCTTGCGTAGCAGCCCCAGCTACTGCATTTTTTAAGGTCTCACTCATAAAACAAGGAACGGAGTCTGCTAATACTTCAGCAATACTCGGAGCATCCTTACCAATTAAGAAAACACCTTTTACAAATCGCAACGCAGGCTCACGTAAAGGGTTAAAGTCTTGACCCTTACCCTCTCCACCAGCAATTAACCAAATCCGCTTACCAGATTCATTGGCACTTAAACCATTTAAGGCGGCTACTGTTGCACCTACATTAGTGCCTTTACTGTCATCTACATACTCAACATTCGATACGATTGAAACGCTTTGAACACGATGGGGCTCGCCATGATAGTCACGTAAACCATGGAGTAACATATTCATTGGCAAACTAGCTGACCTTGCTAGAGCAAGCGCTGCTAATGCATTCAAGGCATTATGTCGACCACGAATACGTAAGGCATCAGCAGGTATCAAACGCTTTAGTCGTAAGGGCTCATCTTCAACTACTGCTACCTTACGGCGACGCTTAGGTTGAGGCTCAAGATCTTCATCTACCTCAGCCCATACCAGCCAATCAATTCCACCGGCACGTAAATCATGCTCAATACCAAAAGCGCCCTGTTCATCAGGACGACCAGCGCCAAAGGTAATAATGGATCTGCTGGCTTTTTGCTCCTCGGAAAGTAAACCCATCACTAAAGAATCATCGCGATTTAATATGCAAATAGTATCCCGCCCAAAGATCTTTGCTTTTGCATTCACATAGGCTGGCATATCACCATGCCAATCTAAATGATCTTGTGTAATGTTTAATACAGTCGCTGCAGTCGCATTAAATGTGCTTGTGTAAACTAACTGAAAGCTAGAGAGCTCAAGCACCCAAATCTCCGGCATATCAGCGACTTGATCAGACTCATCCAAGCAAGACATCAACTTATCTAATGCTGCAGGACTGATATTTCCAGCAACAGCAACCCGCTTGCCAGCACGCTCACACAACTGGCCTGTAAGCGCAGTGGTGGTTGTCTTTCCATTCGTTCCAGTAATAGCCAATATTGCAGGCTTATATTGTGACTGTTCCGCGTACGCCATGCGGTCCAATGCGGCAATACCTCTAGCAAAGAACTCTAATTCTCCCCAGACATCAATATTGGATTCTTGTGATTTAGCCAAGAAAGATGCCGTTGGCTCTTGCAATGGTGATAAACCGGGGCTAATGCCAATGACATCAATATTCTTTAAATGAATATCATCAAGGGAGCCGAAGTAGCCATCCTTTAGTCCAGCAAACTCTAGATCACTCAGCCATGTTTTTTGGCGTTCATTCAGTTTTTCACGATCGCGTGTATCAGCCACACTGACTTTTGCACCATTCCGCAAACACCATTTAGCCATTGCATAGCCAGACTCCCCTAACCCCAAAATCAAGAAATGTTGAGGCGTTTGATATCCCTCATCTGCAATGAGTGCTGGATTTGCAAAGGCTTGGTCTAAGTTATGCATATTCTTTGGCTTACCTTAATTTGAGGCTGGAGAGGCCAATAAGAACTAATAAAATAGTGATGATCCAGAAACGCACTACCACTTGGGTTTCACGCCAGCCACCTAATTCGAAATG
>JBIISV010000135.1:0-5360 GCA_044340835.1 Polynucleobacter sp. | reverse complement strand
TTGCCTGGCTCACCCGCCACCTATTCAACAAAGTCGATAGCGATACCCCGGTGGTACGTGCTCGTCTCTCTCCAGTTGGCGAAGGTCTCCAGATTGCCGTTTACCTAAAAGACCAAGAAGATTTATTTGCCAGAATTTGTGCTTATTTTGAGCGGCATGGATTCTCCATTTGGGATGCACGTATTCATACGACTAAGCATGGTTATGCGCTCGATACCTTTCAGATATCTGGTAGCAATTTAGTTGATGAAGCTGGTAGCTATCGAGACCTCATTCAACTAGTAGAGTACGAGCTGACAGCCGCACTAAAACATAATGATTCCCTGCCCTCACCGAGTATGGGCAGACTCTCAAGACAGTCTCGTACTTTCCCAATTCAGCCACGGGTGCACATGACTCCGGATGAACGCGGGCATTACTATGCACTATCCCTTTCGGCGAGTGATCGCACTGGCCTCCTCTATGCAATTTCTAGAGTACTGGCTAAGCACCAAGTTTCTCTTCATACCGCACGCATCAATACCTTAGGTGAGCGGGTAGAAGACGTGTTCCTGTTGGATGCTGCTAACCTGAGTAAGAATCCAAAGCTGCAGATCTTGTTAGAGACCGACTTGCTAGAGGCCCTGGGAGCTCAGGCCTGATCTGGTAGTTTTTGTAATGCCCGCTGAATACGTGGGCTAGTGATTTGATCAAAAGACACCCACTCCTTTTGAATATCCTCAGGAGCATCTCGCTCCTCAATCACCTGCAATACAAATAAAAGATCAATGTGCAAATGTGCACCCTCACCTTTCTTAGGATTTGCAGGAATTTCATGCAAATCAATATCGATAGGATCTAAGAATCCATTGAGAGATTCACACACTACGCCAGTCTCTTCAAATACTTCACGAATCGCGGCCTCAATTGGCTCCTCCCCATCATCAATATGACCCCCAGGCTGAAACCATTGCTTGATATAGGGATGAAAGATAAGAAGAACTCTGTGATCTTTGATAACTAGTCCACTTGCTGTGATGTGACCAGCCTCAGTGGAACGTGAGTAAGGATTATTTGAAGAAAGTAGCTCGTCACAGATACCTTTGAATGGCGAGTGAATAGCTATGCCAAAGATTTGGTCAATGATGTTCATGGATAAATTCCAAGATCATATTAGAAGATGTTCTTGGCATCAAGTGATTAAGATGGAAGAAGTATCTGCTTTCGACCCGAAGCAGAGATCCTAAGAAAAAACCACTCGATAAAATAACCCTCAAAAGTTCAGGGCAATGGCGGTGCATGGGGTATTGTTGGGATGCCTGCGAATACTAAAATAAGCTAGGCCGATGCCAAATAGCTCGCAGCGTAGGTTTTGGATAGCGCTAACTGAGACAGTCAATTACAATTAAATCATTCCATTACAGTTCATGAAAATATTTCTCTACCTACTCCTCTCATTAGTACCCATTGCTATTGCATACACTAAAGTATTTGATGGCTCGCGTATCAAAGAGCCTTTAATTGTAGTGTCCTACCTTAGCATCATGCTCTGGTCTGTACTGTTTTCTAGCATTATGCAATCCCTTACTGGGGTTGAGATTAAGTACAGTGTTGCTGTGTTCGCGCTTGTGATGGGGTACATTCATTTTCGCCTTATTCAGCTCTTGTCACGACGTCGACGTAGCAATCAATAAGGTCTTTTTTACCCAAGTAGTTCTGCTGCTTGATTTTGAAAAGCAAACTAGAATAAACCATGATTCTGGACTCTAGAAGGCAATTTCTAAAACGTCTGCCGGCTGCAGCACTGTGTGTAGCAGCGCCCTCGCTGGCTTTGTATCCTCTGTATGGAGCTGCAGCTTCCGCAGGGTTTTACATCCATGATATTGATTGGTTTGATGACGTCCGTGAACGTGCTGTACCGATTCGGCTTTACCAGCCGAGCGAAGCAACTGCAATGGCACCCGTACCCCTCATTATTTTTTCCCATGGCATTGGCGGATCACGCTTGGGTTACAGTTATCTGGGGCGCTACTGGGCAAGCCATGGACTTGCAAGCCTACACGTGCAGCACGTTGGCAGTGACCGCTCAATCTGGTTTGGCAATCCCCTTAATCTAGTATCCAGACTGCAAGAGGCAGCGCAAACCAAAGAAGCGCTGAACCGAGTATATGATTTGCGTTTTGCCTTGACGCGTTTACTTAACGATCCCCTTGGACAAACAATGCAGTCCAATCAGATCATCGCTGCTGGGCATTCCTATGGGGCAAATACAACTCTGCTAGCCTCGGGCGCCCGCGTCAGTCAAGACAATATTCCTGTTGACCTAAGTGATGCTCGCATTACTGCTGCGATTGTCATTTCAGCCCCGCGATTTTATGGTCAAAATGCCGTTGATTCAATCTTACAGCCGGTTAGCTTGCCTACCTTACACATTACAGCCACAGAGGACAATATTCAAATTCCAGGTTACTTCAGCGGCTATGCTGATCGCTTGGCTATTTTTGAAGCCATCGGCAGTAAACGCAAAGCTTTGGCGGTTTTTGAGGGTGGTTCCCATAGCATGTTTACCGACCGAACCCGAACGGGCGGTGCCGTTTTAAACCAGCAGGTCAAAGAGGCGACACAGGAGCTGAGTCTTGATTTTATAGCGCAGGTTTTAAATAACCAAGAATCTGGCATTCCAACATGGGCCATTCGCCACGAAGCAATTTTATCTAAGGTAATTGCGTAAACCACCCCAAGGTGATTTTGGTGTTTCTTGGTGGCCGGGGAGGAATCGAGTCGCCGATACAGGGATTTGCAAATATCCTCTGATAGACCGCTTGCGCTTTGATTTCAAGTACCAAGGTCACCAGTCTCGACTTTTCTAAAAATTATGGGTCGTTGTGCTCGTCGATTTTTCTCTGCGCAGAAATGGCGTATTGATTTATATCAAAACAATATTCCCGTAAATTGCTTAGCTTGCTCTACCTTCTTTAGGAAAAATAATAGCTCCAATAACTGTAAGCAAGCTTAGCCCAGCAATAGCCTTTAGCATCAAATCAAAACCGCCGTGGTTATAAAGAATAGAGACTAATCCCACTGATAGTCCTGCGGCAGTAAAACCTAAAAAGTATCTTGCTGCATAGGCACGACTTCTCCACTCATCAGCCGTATATTTCCCAAGCATCGTATCGTTTACCGTCACTTGCCCAAAGATAGCCACAATAATAACTATCGCTAAAACAATTAACCAATAATCGCTTATTGTTGAAGCCAAATACAGTGTCGGAACAATCACAATTGCTAAAGGTAGGAATACATTTTTAAGAGGGTATTTATCTAGCAGGTTTCCAATGACGTATTGAGCAAGGGCGCCAGATAAGTAAACAAAAAATGTAATGATTCCCAAAGTTGCAGTATTAGTTGTTAAGTTTGAGAGCCGCTCTTGAAACAATTTTGGTAAAGCAACTGTAATCGCATTAAAAGTTGTGGAGCTGGCAATAACGGTTATGACAAGAGATGCCACGACCCAGATCATTACTGACTTTGATACCCGGGCTGAACCTGCTGAAGATTTTTTAACAATCTGATCAACCGAGCCTGGGATACTCCTTAGATATAAAAAACCAATAATCAAGCAAATGACTGCCGGCACTAGAAACGCGATACGCCATCCAAAGTATTGAGTAATAACGCCAGTGATGAGGGCTGAAGAAGCGACGCCAACATTTCCCCAGACACCATTGATGCCCATTTCTTTACCTAATTTTTCAGCATTAGAAACAAGCATCGCAGTTCCAACTGGATGGTAGATAGAGGCTATCATGCCAATCAATAAAAGCATGATGCCTAATTGAAGCGGTGTTTGAATAAAAGAAACGCCCAGCAGGGCTAATCCCATTCCAAAAAAGAAGATGGCCATCATATTGCGACGGCTCCACTTATCCCCTAACCATCCTGTAAGCAATGAGCCGGCGCCAAAAGCTATAAACCCAGGGGTAGCATACGGAAGTAATTCCCCGTACTTCATATTAAAAGTAGGAGCAATAATAATCACTGCCGCCGCAAAGATCAGCATGGCGTAATGATCTATGAAGTGGGCTATATTGATATAGGCAATGATTTTTTTAGATTGGCTCATATTTGATATATTAACTATGAATAGTCTAATAGTAGCTTACATATCGTTTTAAACGACATCGACTGGCACGGGGCCAAATCGAACGACCTACTTCAGTAGGCTCACCATGGCCGCTTCATCAATCACTGGAACGCCTAACTCTTCTGCTTTAGTTAGCTTGCTCCCAGCATCTGTACCTGCAACTACATAATCTGTTTTTTTGGAGACTGAGCCGGCGACTTTGGCGCCTGCTTTTTCGAGAAGATCTTTTGCTTCGTCTCGGGTCATGGTTGGGAATGTGCCTGTCAGAACGAAGGTTTTTCCTGCGACTGCTGCGCTGATGACTTTCTCATCTACAGAGAGCTGCATTCCCAAAGCGAGTAATTGCTCAATCACTTCTCGGTTATGCGCTTCTTGCATGAAGCTGGTGATGGAATCCGCCACTACAGGACCTACGTCTTTGACCGTCAGCAAATCATCGAGGCTCGCATCCATCAGAGCATGCATGGATTGATAGTGATTAGCCAAGTCTTTAGCAGTTGTTTCACCGACATGACGAATACCCAAAGCAAAGATAAACCTAGCAAGTGTGGTGTTTTTGGATTGATTAATTGCTTGTATGAGATTGTCTGCTGACTTCTCACCCATACGCTCTAGATTGGCGATTGCGGCAAAGCCAAGGCGATAGAGATCAGCGGGCGTTCTGACTAGATTGTGATCGACCAACTGATCAACGATCTTTTCGCCTAAACCCTCAATATCTAGGGCTCTTCTGTGAGCAAAATGAATTAATGCCTGCTTGCGTTGTGCGCCGCAGAATAAGCCACCACTGCATCGCGCCACTGCTTCATCCGCCAAGCGCTCAATATGTGATTCGCACACGGGGCAATTTTTTGGCATTACGAATTCAGTTGTATTGGCTGGTCTTCGCTCTTTGACGACAGAGACCACTTCTGGAATGACATCGCCTGCCCTTCTCACAGAAACGGTATCACCAATACGGACATCCTTGCGCTTGACCTCGTCTTCATTGTGCAAAGTAGCGTTAGTAACGGTAACGCCACCCACCTCTACTGGAGCCAATCTAGCAACTGGTGTGATGGCACCAGTACGCCCTACTTGTACATCAATACCGAGTACAGTAGTTAAGGCCTCCTGGGCTGGAAACTTATGAGCCAAGGCAAAACGTGGCGCTCTAGAGACAAAGCCTAGCTTGGATTGCTCTACAAATGAGTTCACTTTGTAGACCACACCATCAATGTCATAAGGCAGAGAGTCT
>JBIISV010000028.1:0-18361 GCA_044340835.1 Polynucleobacter sp. | reverse complement strand
TGGCTAGTTGTGAGTAGTAAGAAGTGACACAAGTAGCATGCGATGTAATTGGAGCGGTAGTTCAGTTGGTTAGAATATCGGCCTGTCACGCCGAGGGTCGCGGGTTCGAGTCCCGTCCGCTCCGCCAACACAAAAGTAGAGCCCTATTTCCTATATAAAACAAGGACCTAGGGCTTTCTGCTTTTTTGGAGTTACCCAATGGAGTTACCCAATCTAGAGGCACTATAAATAGCCTCAATTTCATGGCTTATCCTCCGATTCACCATTTCCACTTTTTCACTCAATTCATCAAGCCTTAATCGCTTCTGTTGAGGATCCATTGCGGATGCTAGGACTTCATTCGAGTTTCTCGCTAACTCACCCCTAAGAGATCTTAGGAGGCTAATTTTTTCAACTATTTGATCTGTCATATTCATAAAAGAGGGCATAAGCCCCCTGTACCTTAGGTGAAGTTCGCATTCGATAACTTGATAGAGCCATCCTCAAACTTGGCAGTAGCCCAACCATTGACCTTTTCTTCTGATGATCTGATGACATAGTGTCCAGACATAGAAGTCCGTTCAATAACCCCTGCATTGAGAAAGTCACCAATTCGAGCAGTGACATTGTTAATTTGAATCTCATCATCCGCACTGTTAGTAATTGCGTTAATGATTGAACCTTCTTGAACATTTTTAAATGATGTTGTCATGATGTTTCCTTTGTAATTGAGCCATCAGTGAAATGGCGGTCTTTAGTTAATTCAAGAGAAAATCCCAACTCATAAGGGACTTCCACTCGAATCTTTGTGGATGTTTTTTTAGGATCAGGCTTGAGGTAGTAATAACCCCATGCATCTTTAAGCAAGGGGTATCCATTAATCGTTCTGATCTTCTTGTTATGCACACTAGGGAATGAAGTGGTCTTTTCCAACTTCACCCGTGTCATCGAGATTGATTTACTACTCATCAAATCATGCCCATTCGTGTGGCACTCTCAAGAGATAACCATTGACCCCTCAGTTGAACTAGGGTCTTGCTACCATCTTGCTTGGTAGGAATGCCGTGAGCCTTGAGCGCCTCAATGGAGGGAGCTACTGACTTCGTGAAGGCTTCGTATAAGTTATGCCATCCTCGTACAGAGTTTCCATTGACTTGCGTTGTAACAGCATCTTTTAGAAGTTGTCTGCCTTGATTGCTAGAGCGAGCCCATTCATAGAGTTCATCACGATCAGCAGAATCTAATCCCAATTTAGATGAGAGTAGAGCATTGGCTTGTTCTTCAAAAGCCTTAGAGACATACTCAAATCGTTCCTTTGTCTCTCCTTGATCTATTCCTGCCATATGGCTTAGTTCTGTGACTAGAGAATCAATGTCCGCTCCATTCGCAATAGCATCGATGGCTCTAGGAATAGCGCTACTTAGAACAGAATCTGAGAAAGGGGCTATAGCGTTATCAATTGCTTGATTAAAGTCATCTGAAGCGGGAATCTCAAAGCTATCTTTAGGCGAGTCTTGTGCACCGCCTTGTGGTGATTCGGTGAGCTCAAAATTCTTGCCGTCTGATGTGAGTACTCCTGCCTTAATAAAGGATGAGACTGTTCCATCGACTCCTTTAATTGTGACGATGGTGTCAGCATCAATTTGATTGGTAGGGATACCAATTTGGGTTCGTCCTGTAGACCGCCAGTCACCAGTGTCTTGAATTAAATCGCTAGAAGTCACTCTAGCAGTTTGACTGTGGTTGGATGTTGAGCTATCCCCGCTGATGGTGATTGAGTGTGTTCCACTGGGTTGTCCTGAAAGATTATCTTGGGGTGATTCTTGAGATAACTCAGGGGTTGCTGTTGAATATGATTGGTAATTAGACATAAGTGCCTTTAAGTAAAGTTTTTGGATATCTTTTGAAATGCAAGAGCCATTCCTGTGGGAAGTTCTGTTGTGGTCTTCTTGAGGTATTGAGGGCAGACTGTGCAGGTGTAAATGGGCTTCTTATCCCATCGCCTGATCTTTTGTAGAACAGTGCCACATTTACGGCAGGTTGCTTTCACAATGGTTGGGTGTATCAATTTCTTCTTTGATTCGGTCATGTTTGTTAAGTAAGTCAAATATTTGTAGATCTAAGAGTGCGCTTGAGAACTCTCTGAGAACATCAGGATTGTTTGGTGAAGCCAAGAGCCTCTTAAATTCCTGTTTGGTTCTAATAGTTACGGGTTCTAGCTGTTTCTTCAATTTGTGCAAAATGCTTCTCCAGACGCTTGTTGATTACTTTTTCGACTTTGTTGATTTGGTGGAGGACTTCGTTTGCTAATGGTGTTCCTTTGTGTGTAAGCCAAAGAGACAAAATATTGGGCATCTTCTTGATGGCTCTTCGTTTGGTAGTCACTGAAGAGTCAAGAATTGATAGCTCAATCCAATTGCTGGTTTTACGAAGCCCTCCGTGGGCATGAGTACCGCTCATCTTTTGGAGGGTGCGGATGATTTCG
Source organism: Polynucleobacter sp. (assembly GCA_044340835.1). Classification (GTDB taxonomy): domain Bacteria; phylum Pseudomonadota; class Gammaproteobacteria; order Burkholderiales; family Burkholderiaceae; genus Polynucleobacter. The sequence continues at coordinate 15,897 of JBIISV010000028.1, read as the reverse complement.
AGAAGCCATACAGTCCATATGTTTTGGATTTACTTTGAATGGAAGTCATAGGCTTCTTTTTTGATGTCTTACTTGAGTTAAGAATGGTGTTTTTAATTTTCTGTTTTGTGTTCATACTTATTCCTTAATTTTTAATTTCTCGTTTCAAAATAACTCCCTTGGTAGACTTCCCATTTCCTATTGAGATGTAATGACACCCCAAAGAAGCTAGTGTTTTTGATAGGGTGTGCTCAGAGTCGCTTAAAGTCCTCTTGAGTTTTTTGGCGCTGTGCTGGGTGAGGTTTAACTCTTTTGTGACGAGATTGATATTGGTTTCGCCAATATCTCTATTTTTCATCAGAGTAATTAGAGCCTCATGAGATGATCCCTTGCGAATCTTGTAGTCAAGCTTGGTCTCATCTTTTAGGTCAATATCCCAATCAGAGATAGAAATATCAGGCATCTCATCTTTGATCGCTTCTAGAACTTCATTGCCGAGTTTGTTTTTAGGCAAAACAATATAAGCATCAACCTCTGGGCAGTTGCCTTCATCATCAATTACTGTTCGGCAAGCAATCCTATTGATACCTTGGATCACATCAGTTGCTATTTGCTTAGATTCAATGAAATCTCTGACATTGAGGATGTCTTTCCATATGGGATTCTTGAACCATTCAGTATCTTGAAGACCCTGAAGAGCAAAGAACATGTTGTACCCATATGTTGCGCCTCGATATGGAAGGGTGGTGATAACTGCTTTATTGCAATGTCGCCAATCATTTCTTCCATCAACCGCACCCCAGTGAGCCACATGGTATTCCTCTAAATCAGGCTTGTAGTTCATCGCTAGGTGTTCTACTGACTTATGGGTAATTAATAAGACCTTGGATGGTTTTTGCTGATATCTTTCAAGATTGCTGAGAATTCTCGGTAGTCGGAGTGGCATAGCCTCTTTAGCCGATGTCTTCCCAACTCCTTTTGCTGTCGTTACATGAAGCTTCACATTTTTATAGCTTCGAACTCCTGAAGGTGTAGAGATAATTTCTGCTCGATCTTCAAGAAGTGACCAAAGTATTTGTTGTTTAGCAGTTGCATCCAATACGACTGGAGCAGGGAGATTTCTCGGGACAATCAGTCTTGAGCAATTAAGAAGGTGGTATTCCCCACTTTTTTGATACCAAGCCCACCTAGAATATATGGCTTCAATATCCCTGAGGATTTTGTCGATCTGATTAGCCTTACGCTGTTGGTAAAGTGGATCTGACTTTAGTCCATCAAGAATGTCATAAGGAAGTCTAAGCATGTATTCCCTAAGAGCTTCCATTTTGAATTCTTTTGGAAAATCTAATTTCTTCTTATGAACTGAAGACCAAACAGTTCTTGCTGATTTGTTGTCCTCATGCTGTTTACTAAGCGCACTAATCTTTGTAAATACATCTAAAAGTGTTCTTACAGCTTGGACTTGGCTAGGGAAGCCTTCCTCAATCTTGAAGTCAAAGTATCTATGCGCCATGCGAATATCGTTATCACTAACAACATGTTGATCAACAATATTGGCGAGGGTCTCATCGATCACTGTGAGTTTCCTATTGCCATGCTCCCAGTTGATCATGTTTGACCATTTATGACCCTCAATGTCCTCTAGAGATTTCAAGTAAGAGGCATGAGTAACAACTAGGATGTCAAAAGATTTAATGATCTCAGCACTCAGTTTCACATCACTATGGTTGGCAATAGCAACCTCTGATCCCGATAGCTCGTTTATCAGCGATGCCATACCATTTGCATCATCAATTAGCCTAGTTACGATCAGAACTCCAATCTTTTCAGAATTCGCCTGATTATGTTTGGCAAGTAAAGAACAATAGACAGCAGTCCCTTGTGACTTTCCTGATCCAGTGGGTGGGTTTAGCACTCTCCACTTGGAGTCAATTGATTGTGAGTCTTTAATTGATCTATTAAAGGTCTGAGCAATGATTGCCCATAATTCACGAAGTTTTGAGCTTCCTTTGTTGCCTAATTTTTCAGTCCATCGAGTTTCCATGGTGGCAACAAATTCTTGAGGGCAAACGACCCCCTTGGACGACATTAATGTATCCATATAGGTTCCTAAATTAAATTATTGAAAGTGTTCTTTGAGATAGGGGAGAAGGTTCTCTCTATCGTTTTGATTTACTTTTGACTTGGTTGTTACGAAATATCCAATTGACCCAAATACTGAGTAAAGATGGTTATAGACAAACTCAGCGATGTACTTGGGGATGTAAAGGGTCTTTGGAATGTACTTATCCTTAGACTTGTCATATTTGTATCCAACGATATGACCAGACCATTCATATACTGACCTTGTAATCTGAGTTTTATAAGCTCTGTCAGACTCAAACATCTTTGGGTATTCGATGTAAAGGTATTGGTAAGCGCAATACAACTCTAAGATGCTCTCTAAGGAGTATTGCTTATATAGAGCCTCAAGCCATCCATAGGCTCTGCTGATGTTTCTCTCGCTGGGTACTCCTGAGCGATGCCTATCCATAAACCTTTTAACTTCTTCACGAGCTGATTCATGGTTTTTCTTGAGGGTGTCTTCTAATTTTCCCCAAGTGGGTTTTTGGGACTGGTAGCTTATGAATTCACTAACGATCCTAATAGACTCCCTTAGGGAAGATCGCCTAATCTTTAGTTGAAGAGGATGACCATGCTTCTTGTAGGTTTCCCTATGAGCATTGCAATAAGGTTCTAGATTATTGCTTTGTCTTTTTCTATTACACCCATGAGCCTGACAGTAAGTACCATTTCTCTGTATTGATCGACACCTGATAGCGGTTGTCATAACAATCTAAGAAGGGCAACTTGTTCCTTGTCACTATCGGCTGACTTATTCAGCGATCCGATATGTTGTTCATAGACTTGAAGAGCTCTTCTAATGATTAGCGAAGGGGAAGCCTTACGATCTTCCCTGAGGATGAACACAGGGTGATCCCATAGTTGATTGAACTGGTCTATCTCATAACCTCTTAAAAAGATGGATACCTGTTTTCTAATGTTTGAGTCGACCTGTTTCCCCCTTAGGGTAGCTAAGGGTTTACTTAGAGTATTGCTACTCATACTTTCTCCTAAAAATTGGATTGTGTTGAATGAAGCCTATTGGCGGTCTTCACTTTTATGAAAAATATCTCTTACTGCCGTATCTACAGTAAGGGAATAGTGATGTAACTATATGAATTAGTTAATCATTTGAGATATAGGTGACATTACCTTCAGGGACTATCTCTAAGAATCCCTTAGTTGGCTTATAGGTGGCTTGAAGGATTAAGCTACCACCACACCATTGAGACAAGACCTTCTTGGCATCTTTAGAGTATGTCTGAAGGAGTACTTTGAATGACTGATCGTCATAGTTAATGAATCCCTTAGTGGAGACTCCAGACTTCTTAGCGTTTTCCTGAAGTGTTCTTAGGGTGTCCCTAGCATGTGGATACATGTTCCCGACAAACCAGTTAGTGCCAATAGATTCATCGTCTCTGGAAATTAATTCACCTTCTAGGAGGAAGACATCCTTATAAGGGACAAGCTTTCCTGACTTAGGGTGTTCTTTACTTTGGTATGTCCATACTCTCTCAAGAGTCTTCTGAGTTCTAGTTAAGAATTGCTGAGATTTCTTAGAGTTATCTCTGAGATAGGCTAGGGCAGTCTCATGACATAAGACACCACCACTAAAGATCGGTGATGATTCATAGCTGAGGGGTTGGTTAGAGTTATTCCCTAGGGGAAGCTCATGGAGTGCTATCTCATTTCTTAGTAATAAGTACTTATTGAGGGGCTCCTGTTTGAGTAGTTCATTCACTCGTTCTCTTATCTTGTCATCTTGGAGGTGGTATATCTTTAGACCGCTACCACCATATATTTGGTCTAGTTCTTCCTGAGCGTAGTATTTAAAGTCGTCACTGATTGATTCCATGTATTCATCTGAGGATGTCATAAAGGGTTCCTTAAGGGGGACTGGAGTTATATCTTCCTTATTAGGAATTTCAGTACCCGTATTTTTAAAGTTAATAGCCCCCATTCAAGAAAGAGACTGTGGTGAAGATGCAACAATCAGCTCGAACGGAGAGATATGGCTCGGAGAGGAATTTTGCGGATTTTTAAAAAACTTCGAGAGGCACCTGTTGCGGAAGCTCTCTTTCTCCTACTGTGCGAGGTTTAAAAGTAGCCTCTAAAAACCATTTAAAGGGTTCTATAAGAGGTGATCGAGAGTGGTGGTGCCTCTCTATTTGTTTTGTAAAAGAGTTTTCTTATGGTCTCTTAAAACAAGTGAGAGCAAAAATTGATGTTGTGATTTATCGAGTAGGTTGTCTTAACTGGGTAGTTTCAAAAGAAGATTGCTTCCACATAACAAATCACAGCATCGGATTATGTGTCACAATTAATTGATACAGCTGTGACCTTTTTCTAGCCATAGTTGACGATTACCCAATCGCATGAATACTGTTTTCAGAGTGATCTCTAATTCAAAGAATTTTCCAAGCTTGATAGTCATAAGTCCTCCTTGTTAATGAAGAACTCAGATTACATGTTGCCTATTTTTTGTGCAAATGATTTTTATAGTCAACTGTTGACGATGTGGTTGTATCCCTAGTCTTGTTAAGACTCTAGAGACTTGAACGGAAGACCATTCGCCCCCTCTAGGGGCTTTGATACTTGCTTTGTTGAGAGCTTCTGCAATGTGAGCAACTCTCATTCCTTGCTTTCTAAGGGGTTTGACAATGCTTTCTAAAGACTTAGCCTCAGCGACTGCATTAGCTAGTCTAGCTTCATTTCTTTTGAAGGTTGAATCTCTAAGTCCCCCAAGTTTGACTCCACGAGCCTTAGCTTCTTTAAGAGCACTCTTAGTCCTCTGAGATATGAAGTCTCGTTCCTGTTCGGCAAGCATTGCGTAGAGGTGTAACTGCATCTTATCGGCTTGAGGAAGGTTTGCTACTTTGAACTGGATGGTCTTATCTTCCATGAGGGTAGCTATAAAGGAGACCTTTCGACTGAGACGATCTAGCTTTGCCACTAATAGGATTGCCTTCGACTTCTTTGCCAATGCCAAGGCTTTATCAAGTTCGGGTCTTACATCCTCGCCACCTGAAATGATGTCTGTGAAGTCTCCAATGACCTCATAGGGTTGCTCAGAGTAATACTCTAGGTAAGCAGTGATATCTCTAGTTTGAGCATCTAAGCCCAGTCCTGACTTGCCTTGTTCTTTAGTTGAGACCCTTCGATAGGTGACATAGCGAATCATGGCGAGACCTTTAAATTGACTAATTATTTGATTTTAGGTTTTTTTTTACATATGTCAAGGGTCGTTGTGACTGTAAAAACTACGGCTTCATCTCTACCAATTGTGCAATATTCAAAACTAAAAGGAATTTAGTAGTTTTAAGCTTCATCTCTACCAATTGTGCAATATTAAAAAATCAAAAGGAATTTAGGAGCTCTAAGGGAGTGGGTAAGTCCCAGTTTGGAGGATCTAGAGGAGCCATGGGGGGTGAAAGGTTCCGCCTAGAGGATCGAGTGCCCTCTGAAATTTTTTGGGCAAATTATTCTGAAGAAAATTACCCCAAAAACTAACTTTATGTAATTTTTAGTAAAACACCTTGTTAAAAATGGTGGTAAGATAAAAGCATGTTAAGAAAAATATTCTTAATCTCGATGATGTTCATTTTGCCAGTTCAGGTTTGGGCAGGGTTAGACATGTCATTTAAACATCAAGCTGTTGTAGTTGATGTTGGTAACCAAGAAATAGCTCATAAATGCCACCAAGATAGAGTAGCCTCCAATCAGGATGGTGCTGAATCAAATAGCCAATCCGAAAGCGGCGGCTGTAATACTTGCGCACTTTGTATGGGGGTCGGTTTTGTTCCTACCAACTCCAAACTAAATAAAATTACCTTCTCTACGGTTTTTAATTCCGGTAAGGCTAACTTTTCTAGTCGCGACGTTTCTTCGCTAATCAGACCACCCATTCTTTAACTTTCCTAGCATAAATCCGCCCAAAATTTGGGCTTGATTCTTAATGGAGAGTTAAATGAAAAAATTTGTAATTGCTTTATTGGGCTTTGTGATGTCACAAGCCTTTGCAAACTCAGTATGGGTTGAACAAAATAAATTAGTTGGTGAGATAGGTGGGTGGCGTGTCTACTCTAAGGAGCAAGTCACACGCGAAAGAATTAATAATCAAAACCCCTTTACTTTAAATCAGGCTATAGAGAGAACACTCAATCACCAGCTTGATTGGGTGAGTTATCTTCCGGGTTCTGAGTCAATATCTGACTATTACTTTTTAACACCTGCGCAACGCTCAGCGTTACAAAAGCGTTCGTCAATTATTTATGAGACAACTAAATCATATTATGAGCTAGTAGCGCTTAAAGAAAAGCTGATACACATGGAAGATGTTCTTGATGCTGTAGAGGCTGCATCTGAACTGAGTGCTCGAATGTATAAAGTTGGGAATATCAATGAGCTAGCGCTTTTGAAACAGAACAAGGCTTTATACAAAAAAAGGCTTGAATACAAAGCATTACAGGGCAAGTATCTAGAGGCTAAGGAGCGTTTCATTCAGCGAATGAACTTTGATAATCGTGATGTCAGAGTTGATGTTGATGCTCGTTTACCAGAGCCACCAAAAGAGCAAAGAAAGCTTAGTGCTAAAGAGTTAAAAGCTATTGAGCTAGGGGATATTAATAATCCAGAGTCAGTAAAAACTCGCTCAACCGCACGTCTCTCTTACGAAAGGTATCTAGAAAAACATCAGGGCGTTACATCGTATAGAGATGAAATTTTGCCAACACAAAAGAAAATTTCTGAAGAGAATTTGCTGAAATATAACGGCATGCTCATTGATGTATTTCATTTACTAGAAGATGTAGAAACTCAAAGTAAAACGGTGATGGACTATATCGATGCTAATACAGCTTTTTTAATTCAGTCTGCTCAATTAGATAAAGATCTAATGGATGTCCAGATGGATTTCTCAAATATTAATGTGAGGTAATAAATGAACACACGAAGAAAATTTCTAACCGGAGCGGCAGTGACGATGGCTGCGGCTAGTGTAAGCCGTCATGCTTTAGCCGGGTTGCCTGAGCCGGTAATTCAAAATAGTCCGAGTACACAAAAACCTCTCATACCTAATAGTGGTAGAGAGTACAACCCAGTTGTGACATTAAATGGATGGACTTTGCCTTGGAGAATGAACAATGGCGTTAAAGAGTTCCATCTTGTTGCCGAACCTGTGGTGCGAGAGATGGCTCCTGGATTTAAGGCGCACTTATGGGGTTATAACGGACAGTCGCCTGGTCCAACAATTGAGGTTGTTGAGGGTGACAAAGTGCGAATATTTGTAACAAATAAGTTGCCAGAACATACTTCTATTCATTGGCATGGTCAGCGTTTACCAAACGGAATGGATGGTGTGGCTGGTTTAAATCAGCCAGCTATTCCATCGGGTAAAACATTTGTATATGAATTTACCGCTCGTCGACCTGGGACATTTATGTATCACCCGCATGCTGATGAAATGACGCAAATGGCGATGGGAATGATGGGTTTTTGGGTGACGCACCCTAAAGAAAAAAATCCTGATATTAGTGAAGTTAATCGTGATTTCTGTTTTTTATTGAATTCATTTGATATCGACCCTGGAAGCTTTACCCCTAAGCCGGCAACCATGCTCGACTTTAATATCTGGGCGTGGAATAGTAGAGTATTCCCGGGTATAGATACACTGAGTGTGCGGCTGAATGACAAAGTTCGCATCCGAGTGGGTAATTTAACTATGACTAATCACCCAATACATCTGCATGGACATGAATTTCAAATTACGGGTACGGATGGCGGACCAACTCCAAAAGCTACTCGTTGGTATGAGGTAACCACAGATGTTGCTGTTGGGCAAATGCGCCAAATTGAATTTTTGGCTGATGAAGAAGGCGATTGGGCATTTCATTGTCATAAAAGTCATCACACGATGAATGCGATGGGCCATGACATGGCAAATCTAATAGGCGTTGATCATCGTGGAATTGCCGGAAAAATTAAAAAGATTATTCCGGACTACATGGCCATGGGCGAACGAGGAATGGCCGATATGACTGAAATGGAAATGCCATTACCTGTTAACACATTACCGATGATGACAGGGGATGGTCCTTACGGCTCTCTCGAAATGGGCGGCATGTTTAGCGTCTTGAAGGTTCGCAAAAATCAAGCCCCTAATGACTATAAAAATCCTGGTTGGTTTAAACAGCCACCGGGAACAAGAGCCTACGAGTGGAAAGGCGCGGCACCAGCAGTAAACAGAAGTACTAATGCTGGCGACTCTGCGATGAAGCGTATTCAGCCTAAACCAGAAGTAGAGGTTCAAGTTAAGAAACCCTCTACAAATTCTCATAATCACTAGGAGTAAAAAATGAAAATTATCTCTTTAATTGCCGCCTTATTATTTTCTCAATTAGCCTACGCCCATGGTGAACAGCATAAAAAAATGCATTCGCAAGTCACATACCAACAAGAAGATTGGGGTATCGGAGCTAAAAAAGATGAGGTTAACCGAACTATCCAGGTAACGATGGGTGATGATATGAAATTCAAACCTGAAAAGATTGATATCAAAATGGGTGAAACCATCCGTTTTGAAATTAAAAATAATGGAAAGCTTATGCATGAGATGGTTATTGGAACTAAACCAGTACTTGATAAACATGCAGAAATGATGGTGAAACACCCAAACATGGAGCATGATGAGCCGTATATGACGCATGTGTCACCAGGTAAAAATGGTGAAATTATTTGGAAATTTAATCGAGCTGGGAACTTTGATTTTGCTTGCTTAATTGCCGGCCACTATCAAGCTGGAATGGTCGGAAAGATTGAGGTGAAATAATGAAGAAAATATTGTTCCTAATGATGTTCTGGGTTAGCTTTGCTGTTGGAGCTGCCGAATGGACTAAGGGTGAAATTCGCCGTGTCGACATTGACAATAAGAAGGTAACTATCAAGCATGAAGAAATTAAAAATCTTGATATGCCTCCTATGTCCATGGTTTTTAATGTAGATACTCCAGATATGCTGAAGGCGATTAATTCAGGAGATCAGGTTGAGTTTGTTGCAGAGGAAAGAGGTACAAAACTCTTCGTTAAGCAGTTAAAGAAAATTAAGTAGGAGATGTAATTGAGCTTATTAAACGACAACTCCCCTGATTTTCTTAAATCAGTAAATCAACAAAGAAGACTTATCACGTTGGGATTGGTTCTATTGCCGACATTCAGTTTTGCAGTAATCGAGAAGCCAGTAATAACGATGTGGAAAAGCCCAACTTGCGGTTGTTGTAAAGATTGGGCTGACCATGTTGAGAAAAATGGTTTCGCTGTAAAAACTTATACAGATGGCAATGACGATATTCGTAAGAAGTTAGGTATGCCTATTCAGTTTGGTTCTTGCCATACTGCTTTGATTGGTGGTTATGCGATTGAAGGGCATGTTCCAGCAAAAGAAATCAAGCGTCTATTGGCAGAAAAACCTAAGGGGATTGGACTAGCTGTTCCTGCTATGCCAGTAGGTTCTCCGGGCATGGATGGACCTGAATATAAGGGTAGAAAAGACCCATATGATGTTTTATTAATTGGAATGAATGGTAAACCGAGCGTTTATCAATCCTATAGATAAAGGAATTGAAATGAGCGAAATTAATTTAAGTGTGAGTGGTATGACATGTGGCTCATGCGTTAAGCATGTCACCAATGCTCTTAAACCATTAGATGGTGTTGAGGATGTATCTGTTAATTTAGCCGCTGGTAAGGTGAAAGTAATGAGAACTACAGATAAGTCGGATGATTTGATTGCCGCATTAATTGAAGATGGCTATCCAGCTCAATTAGATGCTGGTGGAATCCCTCAATCTAAACAGGGTGGAAATTGCGGTGGCGGATGTTCTTGTTCTTAAGATGGTCATAAATTTTAGGTAATTAGATCAGGTGCTCCAGGCAACCGTTTGGAAGTCTGGAGTTATTGATGTTTGGTTGTTTTTGTAATTAAACAGTAGGGAACTTAATCTTCTCAATAGACTGTTTCTTAAGTTTCATACTAGCTCCCCCTGAGTACACCCCATAGGTAATCGTTTTCTTTTTATGTCCAAGGATATCGCTTGAGACATTCTCAGGTACCCCTGCGTTCTCCAAGAGAGTCGCCATGGTGTGTCTTATGGAATGGAAGTTGTGGCTCTTGGTGTAACCCATAGCTGTCTTAAGGCGACCAAAACGCTTTCCTAGGGGTGCTGAGCGACTACCGTGTTGATTCTCTGCGGTGGACTTAATTAGGTAGCCATTCTCATCAGGATTGGCGCACATCTTCTTAATTAAAGGTTTTAGTTTGCTATGGATAGGTACATCACGGGTGCTTGAATCCGTTTTGGACTCAAGTATCTTAAAGTAGGAACAATCGTCCATGACATGCTCAACCTTTATAGAGCATAGCTCTTCAATTCGAGCCCCTGTATAAGAAGCAAACATGATCAGGTTATATAGCTCTGTATCTTCTTTTTCCTTTGCCTTTGAAGCAATTTGCATCAATTCTTTTGCCTCATAAGGTTGTATTTTTATAGCCTCTGCAGATCTTGAGAGCGGAATGTTAAAGAAGGGGTTGACTGCATCCTCGGGTACGCAGTACTTGATAGTTTGACACCATCTCCAAAAGCTAGATAAGCCATTCAGAATTCTTCCTTGTGTGCTGTCTGTTAAGGGTTCTCCATTCGGTGCTCTTAGGCTCCATAACCATTCTCTAACACCTCTTTTGTTTACCTTTTCAAAGGTGTTGAACTTTTTAGCAAATCTAGTCACATCGGATAGATAGAGGGTAACTGTTTTGGAGTTAATGCGATTTTCAATGAATAACTTCCACTCAGATATGAGGGGGGCAATTGGAGTTGCTCTGCCTAAAGCGATGTTGTAATAGTCTAATGCCTTATCTTTCCCAAACCTTTTAATTAGATCCTCTGCTTGATCATCAAGTACAGATTCGATAATTTCTTTATCTAAATCGGTTGTTGTTGATGCAATGTCATCCTTCCAAATAAGAGCTTCTCTTGTGACATCGTCCAATTTAAGACCAGTCTTGGTTCGGGCTAGGGTAATTTGATCCCACCACTCAGCGATGATTCTTCTAGCCCTTTGTTCCGCAACTCGTTTATCACCAGTTTTGAGTGTTTTTCTGAACCTGCTTTTACCGATGATGTGTTTTACATCGGAGGGAACATGCATGGATGCATAATAGGTGCTGTTGATTAATTCTATATTTTTGGTAGCCATGTTTTTCTCGGAGTTACCCAATGGAGTTACCCAATACTGTAACACAGACCCCTTTGTTTATATAGAATAAGGGCTTTATAGGAGTTTGGGATAGCGTCCCGTCCGCTCCGCCAGTTGTATTTAAAAAATCCCCTTTCTAAGGGGTTTTTTTATTCCCGCAATAACTTCTTAAAACTTATTACTTGGCGGCGGTTTTGGAGCTGCCTGATAAAGAGGCTCTACTGCAGGTATTAGGGCAGAAAGTTGCTCAATGCGCGTTTCCCCAGAAGGGTGGGTCGATAAAAACTCTGGTGAGCTCTTGCCTTTTGTAGCCTTAATCATTTTTTGCCAAACGGTAATTGCGCCCACGGGGTTGTATCCAGCCCTTGCTGCTAATTCCAATCCGATAGCATCTGCTTCCGACTCATTGTCTCTTGAGTTTGGTAGTACGAGAACGTAATAAGCAACTTGATTAGCAGCACCAACCACTGATCCATAACTACCGGCTGCTGCCATAGCAACATTCACCAGTAAGTTCTGCGCCATTGCTTGTGAAACACGCTCTCGACCGTGCTCCCGTATGGCATGAGCAATTTCATGACCCATAATGGCGGCAATTTCATCATCACTTAAATTCAGTTGATCAATAATTCCCGTGTAGAAGGTAATCTTTCCACCAGGAGCGCAAGTTGCATTCAATACAGGTGCATCGATTAGGGTGAGGCGCCAGTCCCACTGCTTCGTATCATCACGAAATATTTCAGTCTGAGGAATCAGGCGATTGGCAATGAACTTAAGACGATCAAAAGTCGGCCCTGACGTAACTAAAACATTTTTTTCTTTTGCTTTTTGATTTTGCTCGTTATAACTTACAGCTGAGAGACGGTTTACCTCGTTAGATGAGATCATCATGAATTGGGAGCGATTCACTCCAACCGCCCCAGGGCGAGTGGTGGAAGCACAAGCCGTGAGGAGGGTGGTAATAGCAAGAATTAATAAAAGTTTGGTATTAAGCTGACTCAAATTGAATCCATACATCTGCAACAGGTATCTTTTGATATTACTTCTTTTTAGGGGTGGTAATAGATGCAGCCATGGCATCAAAATAAATCACTTTAACCTGTTCACCAACATTGGCATCAGCCAAAAGCTGCGGATTTTTCACCGTTACTACAGTAATTTTGCCGCTCGGTCCTTTGACAGAAACGAGCTTTTTAGGGCGATCTACAGCAACGATATCAGCGATGATGGTGGTGGTATTGGTGATGGTGCGAGCTGGCTTTTCACCTGCCTTTGAAGTCGCTTCGGATGATGTTTCAACTTTGCTACGAATACCATCGCTCTTGGTTTTGATCAATTCAATTGCTACAGCAAGCTCATAGTTCACGTTGAGTCGGTCACCCTTTTTAATTTGATCAAAGTTTTTGATCTCTGGACCTGCAATAAATTTAGATTCGCCTTCATTATTTTGAAAGAAAATCGTACGTGTCTTCTTATCAATCTTAGTAACCGTACCTTCATAAAGCTGGAATATAGTGTCCGTCATGGCTGCATCAACTACAACAGCATTTGGGGCTACTGGGGCTTGAGCCATCACCAAAGCTGGACTAGAGAGCAAGGATATTGCTAAGAGGGTAATACGTGTGAATTTGATTTTCATAACTTTCCTTAATATTAAGTGCTTCTATAGCGATATTAGCGTATTTTCATGAGCAAATTTGCTTTAAGTGTTAGCCTTTAGAGTCCCAGGAAATTTATGGGCTTCTTTGATAACATCAATGACTTTAGAGGCTATATAAATCAAAGGAATAAGATGCCCCGTTTTGCCGCCAATCTAACTATGCTATTCACTGAAGTTCCATTTTTGGAGCGCTTTGCGCGAGCTAAGACTGGGGGCTTTACAGCTGTTGAGTTTCTTTTTCCATACGCCTTTGCAGTGCAAGAGATTCAATCAGCCTTAGATCGCACTACTTTAAAGCTAGTTTTACATAACCTTCCTGCAGGAGATTGGGATGCGGGGGAGCGTGGTATTGCTTGTTTACCAGATCGCGTGGCTGAGTTTCGCTCAGGTGTTGCTAAAGCGATTGAGTACGCTACTGTCCTTGGCGTACCTCAGCTTAATTGCCTAGCTGGCAAAGCGCCGTCAGGAGTTGATCCAGGGATCTTGCATGATACTTTTGTAAGTAATTTGCAATACGCTGCTAGCGAGCTTAAAAAAGTAGGCCTTAAGCTTCTGATTGAGCCGATCAATACTTTTGATATTCCAGGCTTTTATCTCTCCAAAACGGAGCAGGGCATTGCCATCTTGGATGCTGTTGGTGCAGATAATGCTTACTTGCAATACGACATCTACCATGCCCAGCGCATGGAAGGGGAGTTAGGCAATACAATTCAAAAGTATTTGAGCCGAATTGCACATATTCAACTAGCAGATAACCCAGGGCGCAATGAGCCTGGTACTGGCGAAATTAACTACGCTTTTCTCTTTGATCTTTTAGATCGCTTAGATTATTCCGGTTATATCGGCTGTGAATATAAACCTCTTAAAAGCACTGAAGCTGGTCTTGGATGGATGAGTCAGTACTAGAAAAGTTTAAACCTCAATTAAGCTCAAATATATTAAGGATGTATTGATGAATAAATTAAAAATTGGTTTTATTGGTCTTGGAATTATGGGTGCTCCGATGGCAGGCCATCTTGTGGCTGCTGGGCATGATGTCTTTATCAATACCCGTAGCAAAGTCCCTGATGAGCTTGCTATTAGTCCAGCAATCGTGTGTGTCAGCGCTGCACAAGTTGCAAGCAATGCAGACATCATCATGATGATGGTGCCAGATACTCCAGATGTTGAGAAAGTTCTCTTTAGTGAAAATGGAATTGCTTCTGGTTTGAGCAAGGGCAAGATTGTAGTAGATATGAGCTCAATCTCTCCCATAGAGACTAAAGTGTTTGCTCAAAAAGTTAATGCACTTGGATGTGAGTATTTAGATGCTCCCGTCTCTGGTGGTCAGCTAGGTGCTAAGGGGGCAACCCTCACAATCATGGTAGGCGGCAATAAAGAGACCTTTGCTAAGGTTAAACCCATCTTTGAGCTCATGGGTAAGAACATTACATTAGTCGGCGGTAATGGTGCCGGCCAGATCACCAAAGTAGCCAATCAAATTATCGTTGCATTAAATATTGAAGCCGTTGCTGAAGCACTTGTATTTGCATCTAAAGCTGGGGCTGATCCCGCGAAAGTTCGTGAAGCATTAATGGGTGGCTTTGCGAGCTCGAAGATACTTGAAGTACATGGTGAGCGGATGATTAAAAGGACCTTTGACCCTGGCTTTAGGATTGAGCTCCACCAAAAAGACTTAAATCTAGCACTGAGCAGTGCCAAAGCATTAGGCGTCTCATTACCAAATACCGCTACCGCACAAGAGTTACTGAACTCCTGTAGTGCTTATGGTGGTGAAGCCTGGGATCATTCGGCCATGGTGAAGGCTCTAGAGAGGATGGCTAACTTTGAAATTGGTCAGAAGGTCTAAGAGGGTCTGATGACAAGAACATTATTGGTTTATCTGCACGGCTTTCGTTCGTCTCCAAACTCAAGTAAAGCAGTGATGACTAAGGGGGCGGTGATGGCGATCTCGTCAACAAAACATTCTTATGAATGGTATTGTCCGCAATTACTTGCCTCACCAAAAGAGAGTATGGATATGGTGACTAAGCATATTGATCAAACCAGCGCTGATCATATAGTCATTATTGGCTCTTCCTTGGGAGGTTTCTACACAAATTACCTCGCTGAAAAATATCGATGCAAGGGCATAGCTCTCAATCCTGCTGTGTATGCTGCAAGGGAATTGGAGCCACATGTCGGCATGATGACGGCCTATGATAGTGACGAGCCATTTGATTTTAAGGCTGAGTACATTAATGAATTACGCACTTTACAAGTAGAAAAAATTACAGATCCTAAGCGTTATTTCTTAATTGCGGCAAAAGGCGATGAGTTGCTCGATTGGAGGGAAATGGTAGCTTTTTATTCTGGCGCGAGGCAGCTGGTTCTTGAGGGTAGCGATCATGGTATTGCTGACTACGCCAATCATTTACCGGCAGTGATCGACTTTATCAAGCATTGAGTTATTGACTGAGATGGCCCCCAGCTTAATTAAGCAAATACGCAGAAGAACGCATTGGATTCTGCTTATTACTCTTTTCCTATCAATCCTTGGGCACCTCCTCCTTTTTTTTGGTATTCCTTTTATTTCCTTTGCTAGTGCACCCCCCATTTCTGAAGATCTCCTTATTGATACAGAGCTGCGTGTGGAGCCCCCTCGCAAGATTGAGCTAAATAATTCGCCCAAAAAAAGAATTCTGGATAACAGCTCCAATACAGTTTCTGCTGAGCCTCTCTCGGATTTAAATGGTGTAGAGGTAGAAAAGCAGGGCGCCCTAGGAAACCAATCGGGACATGCTTTTCGTCTTCCCGAATCTGGCACTTATTTCTTTGATGCTTATCTTGATGGACAGTTACTTCAAACGGCGCAGCTCGATTGGATAACACAGGGTAATAATTATCGCCTTTACATCAATATTCCTTATG
>JBIISV010000134.1:0-5477 GCA_044340835.1 Polynucleobacter sp. | reverse complement strand
TTGGCATCCACCAAAGTCACTACAGCATCTAATACGTAATGATCCGCAACATCATCATCCATAAAGAAGGTTTGAGCTACAGGGCCTGGATTAGCGACTCCGGTGGTTTCAATCACTACGCGTTCAAAGCTGATTTTTTTGTCTTTACGCTGCTCCCAAAGCGCATTGAGCGCTTCGACCAAGTCACCGCGAATGGTGCAGCAAATACAGCCATTGCTCATTTGTACAATATTCTCTTGGTTGTCCTGAACCAAGATGTCATTGTCGATATTCTCTTCCCCGAACTCATTCTCAATCACCGCAATTTTTTTACCGTGTTGCTCGGTCAGGATATGTTTGAGCAAGGTGGTTTTGCCGCTACCCAAAAAGCCCGTGAGAATTGTTACCGGAATTAACGCCATCATTGATCCTATCAAAATCTAAAAATACATTTCCCAAATGGGAAACCTGTCATCTTACCGAGTTCCTCAGCCTTTGCCAGCCTTTGCGCGAGGATGGGCTTTATCGTATGCCTGGGCGAGGTGTTGAAAGTCTAAAGAGGTATAAATCTGGGTGCTAGCAATGCTGGCATGCCCAAGCATCTCCTGAACAGCACGAAGGTCTTGAGAAGACTGCAAAACATGACTGGCAAAGCTATGGCGCATCATATGCGGGTGCACATGGGTTGGCAGGCCCGCCCGCATCGCCAGGGTACGTAAACGCGCCTGAACGGTACGGGGCGATAAACGTGCACCCGTAGCCGAAATAAACAAGGCGGGTGATACATCCGCTTGCTCTAGCTGATCCCTTATGCCACGCCAGACTTTGAGAGATTGCATGGCGGGTCCGCCAATCGGAACTGAACGGCGCTTTCCACCCTTACCCAAAACCGTGACTTCTGCAGCATCCCAATCTAACCAGCCAGCAGACTCATTCTGACGATCTTTGCTCTGCATTACATCAATCCCCAGCAACTCCGATAAGCGTAGTCCAGAAGAATAGAGCAAGTCAATGATGGCGGCATCCCGAACCGTTTCCAAATCTTTTTGCTCTTCTGCTTCTTTGACGGCTTGATTCACCAAGGAGAGTGCTTGCTCGACTGAGAGCGCTTTAGGCAAAGACTTTAAGCGTTTTGGTGCCTTCACATCATCCACTGGGTTAGCGGGGAGATTCGCGGTAGCCCGTCCAGCCCGTGCGTCACGACGCGCATCTTTCTCAGTCAACCAGTCATACCAGCCGCGCCATGCAGAAAGGGTCCTGGCAATAGTGCGAGATGACTTTCCTTTCGAGTGCAAGCGCCCAGCCCAACGACGCACCTGGGCATTACTCACTTTCAATAATTCAACGGCATCGGTTGCGGCAAATATTTGGAGCTCACTCAGATCCATGCGATAGGCTTTGAGAGTATGGGGCGAGAGTTGCCTCAAGACATGCAACTCGTGCAAATACTCTTGCACGAGGGGATGAATCTCAGTGAGAGCTTGGCTCATAAGCCTGGATACGATCCAAAGCTGCAGCAGTTAACTCGGCGATCTGACGTAAATAGAATGCGCCCATATCTGCAGTAAAGCGGGTTTCATCTTTGCTTGCCAAGAGAAGCACTGCCGGTGCTTGAGTAGTTCTAATACTTTTACCTAGCGGCAAGCCGATGGCAACCATACTCTGCCATTCAAGATCGATGGTGATTTGAGTCGCAAGTAGATCAACGCTGGCAGAGGCAAGCTCTTTGGCGGAACCACACAAAGGGGTATCTATCCATGGACCAAATGCAGTATTGGGCGATAGAAGCTGCGCTGATTCAACTTCAAATACTTCCGCCAAACCCGCAGTGACAGCAGACTCAACATCCGCCTTGGTATTGGCAGCCATCAAGCGTAACAACCAAGCTACTAAGCTCTGTTGCGTTTTATCATTACGACTACCAAAGTGCAGCATCTCACTCAGACGACGATTCAGCTCTTGATTCTGGGTTCGCAACAAAGTCATCTGACGCTCTTGTAATGAGATTGCACGATCCTCGTGCGGATGCTTTAAACGAATTTCATTCAGGAGATTAGCGTAGCGATCAAAGAAATCTGGGGTTGCACGCAACCACTCCGCCACTAACTCTTCTTGTTCAGCTTGCTTGGGATCAATTACGCTCATCTCTGTTTTCTCACTTATTTTCTTATTTAACTTGCCTAGGTCAGCTTTTTACGGAGCAACTCATTTACTTGTCCAGGATTAGCCTTGCCTTGTGAGGCTTTCATAATCTGCCCTACTAAAGCATTAAATGCTTTTTCTTTACCTGAACGGAACTCTTCAACAGATTTCTCATTAGCAGCTAATACTTTGTCAATCATGGCTTCAAGCTCACCACTATCACTAATCTGTTTTAAGCCTTTGGCATCAATCACCTGATCTACCGTACTAATCACTTTGCCTGCAACAGCCTCTTCCCACAAGATCGCAAAGATATCTTTTGCAATCTTATTAGAGATGGTGCCATCTGCTACGCGAGTGAGCAAGGGGGCCAAATGCGCTGCTTTTAAAGGAGCATCGGCAGTAGCAATGCCGGCACGATTGAGCGATGATGCGAGTTCTCCCGCAATGAGGTTAGCCGCCGCCTTTGCTAATGACTTATCAATTATTGCGAGCAAGTCTTCAAATAGGGTTGCAGTAGCGCGATCTTGTGTCAGCAATTGCACATCGTAGGCACTTAAACCAAATTCACTTTGCCACAGCTCACGAAGTTGTGCTGGCAATGCTGGCATTTTGCTACGCACTTCTGCAATCCAGGCATCGCTAATCACAACTGGCAATAAATCCGGATCAGGGAAATAGCGGTAGTCATTTGCATCTTCTTTGCTACGCATACTGCGTGTTTCTTGGCGATCAGGATCATACAAACGGGTTTCCTGAACGACTGTGCCGCCATCTTCAATTAATTCAATTTGTCGGCGAACTTCATATTGGATCGCCTCTTCCAAAAAACGGAAAGAATTTAAGTTCTTAATTTCGCAACGAGTTCCGAATTCTTTTTGACCTAAGGGGCGCACAGATACGTTCGCATCGCAACGGAAAGAGCCTTCTTGCATATTGCCGTCACAGACCCCAAGCCAAACCACGAGAGTATGTAAGGCCTTAGCGTATGCCACTGCTTCAGCAGCGCTACGCATGACTGGCTCAGTCACAATTTCTAGCAATGGTGTACCCGCACGATTCAAGTCAATACCGCTTGATGCTTCGCCATGCGGGCCCAAGAAACCTTCTTCATGAACGGACTTACCAGCATCCTCTTCCATATGCGCGCGCGTGAGCTCGACCACCTTCACTTGATCGCCGACTAAAATTTCTACATGGCCGCCAACAACAACCGGGAGCTCCATCTGGCTGATTTGATATCCCTTAGGCAAATCAGGGTAGAAATAATTCTTACGAGCAAAAATACTAGCCGGAGAAATCTTCGCCCCCACCGCCAGCCCAAAACGAATGGCATGCTCTACTGCCTGCCGATTCAGCACGGGTAACACACCAGGTAAAGCTAAGTCCACTGCGCAAGCCTGAGTATTAGGATCTGCGCCAAAGCGTGTACTCGCACCGCTAAAAATTTTTGATTGCGTTTGTAACTGTGCATGGGTCTCTAGACCAATAACGACTTCCCATGGCATCACGCCACCTCGCTTGCTTGACGCAAATGCCAGTCACTGGCTTGCTGATATTGATGAGCCACCTGCAGTAAGCGCGCTTCTGAAAAATAATTGCCAATTAATTGCATGCCAATCGGTAAATTACTTGAATTAAATCCGCAAGGCACGCTCATTGCAGGCAATCCTGCTAAGTTAGTTGAGAGCGTATAAATATCCTCTAAATACATCTGCACGGGGTCTTTTGATTTTTCCCCTAGTCGCCATGCGACATCAGGGGCAACGGGCCCTAAGATCACATCGCATTTTTCAAACGCAGCCTGAAAATCAGCCGCAATAATGCGACGAATTTTTTGTGCCTGTAAGTAGTAAGCATCGTAGTAACCATGACAGAGTACATAAGTGCCAATTAAAATACGACGCTTTACCTCAGCCCCAAAACCTTGGGTACGTGACTTCTTATACATGTCTGAGAGATCGCGATATTCGCTAGCACGATGGCCATAACGCACACCATCAAATCGACTTAAATTACTCGACGCCTCAGCTGGCGCTAAAACGTAGTAGACCGGTATCGACAATTTTGTTTTTGGTAGACTCACCTCAACTAGCTGGGCACCTAAATCTTGTAGTGCTTTTGCTGCAGTGTTAACAGCGCTAGCGACCTGCTCTGCAAGGCCTTCCGCAAAGAATTCTACTGGCAGTCCAACGCGCAATCCTTCCAGAGGTTTTGCTGGGTTGGCATTACCTTGCTGCCAGGCCTGCGTGAGGTAGCGACCATAGTCTTCCCCTGAATCGGCCAAGGAGGTGGAGTCTCGAGGATCATGTGACGACATGGCTGTAAGCAATAAAGCGCAGTCTTCAGCCGTTTTACCCATAGGGCCGGCTTGATCTAATGATGAGGCGTAAGCAATCATCCCATAACGAGATACACGCCCATAACTTGGCTTAATTCCGGTAAGTCCACAAAAAGCAGCTGGCTGACGAATCGACCCGCCAGTATCCGTTCCGGTAGCAATCGGCGCTAATCCTGCCGCAACTGCAGCAGCAGACCCCCCCGATGAACCACCAGCGACATATTCTGAATTCCAGGGATTTAAAACGGCTCCATAAGCTGAATTTTCATTCGAAGAGCCCATAGCAAATTCATCCATATTGGTCTTGCCAAGACAAACCATGCCAGCACCATTTGGATTGTCCTCGCTCGGAATTCCTAGATTTGCCACCACAGTCGCATCAAACGGGCTGAGGTAACCCTCGAGCATTTTGGAGGCTGCAGTCGACTTCCACCCGCGGGTTACAAAGACGTCTTTATGGGCCAGGGGTATTCCTGTCAATTTTCCACCTTTGCCAGAAGCTATTAAGGAGTCCGCTTTAGATGCTTGCTCTAAACTTAAGTGAGCATTCACATCTAAGTATGCATTCCAGCGCTTTCCCGCCTTAATACGATCTAAAAAATATTGGGTCAACTCAGTACTCGAGACCTCTTTGGCGGCCAAGGCCTTTGCCATTAGGGCGATAGGGGTTTGGTGCCAGCTCATTCGATCACCCTGGGAACTAGGAAGTAACCATTTTGCTCAGCAGGGGCAGATTGCATGTTTTGGGTGCGCTGGTCAGACTCGGTGACGGTATCTGTACGCAAGGGTTGCGCCAAATCACGCAAAAAGAGAATCGGGTGAGCCAGAGGTGCAAGACCGCTGGTATCAACAGCCTGCATCTCCTCAACCAAGGCAAAAACAGCCTGCAATTGAGGCAAAACTGCCTCGGCCTCTGCCTGACTTAATTCAAGGCTCGAAAGGTGCGCAATGCGCTGGACATCATCAAGTTTCATGGGGCGCTAGAGTATCATTCCTATATATATTTTTTAACACT
>JBIISV010000193.1:0-3068 GCA_044340835.1 Polynucleobacter sp. | reverse complement strand
CTTTTTCTTTTAAAAAATATTCCACTGCTTTCACATCATGGTTCGTAACGGCCTCAATATCTTTAATGCGTTGCGCATCAGCATCTGAGAAGTTTGCTGGCAAGGACAATAAAAAAGCTTCGTCTGCTGCATTAATAGTTGGTACATCTGGCAGACCTGCGGAAGCCAAAGCTAACAACCAATGAATCTCCACAAAGACCCGCTGACGCATAAATGCGGCCTCGGATAACCATGGCCTCAAGGCATCTAGTTTTCCAGCATAGCGACCGTCTAAAGGGGAGAGTGCATTAAGAGTAGAAAGCGGCTGACTCACGAATAGTGCCTTTACATTGAATGTGTCAATAATCCCTGATTTTAATGCGTTCTTCGGGTCAAGCTATTCTCCGTTGGCATCGCTATACTAATGCCCATGAAACTGATCGGATCCCCTACTAGCCCCTTCGTACGCAAGGTACGCATTGTTTTCCTGGAAAAAAAGGTAGATGTCGCCCTAGAAATTGAGAATGTCTGGGCTGCAGATACAAAAATTTCCCACAATAACCCCTTAGGTAAAGTTCCTTGCCTTCTTCTAGAGGATGGTGAGGCAATCTATGACTCCCGCGTCATTGCAGAGTACGTAGACACTTTAAGCCCAGTAGGTAAGTTGATCCCTACAGGCAGCCGCGAACGCGCCACCGTTAAAACCTGGGAAACCTTAGCTGACGGGATTGAGGATGCTGGAATTTTGGCCCGTCTTGAGGCTACCTCACGACCATTAGAGCAACAGAGTCCCGCTTGGATTGAGCGTCAAATGGGCAAAATTGATTCTGGGTTAGCACAAATGTCACGAAAATTAGGAGAAAACGCTTGGTGCCATGGCAATCAAATGACCTTGGCTGACATTGCGGTAGGTTGCGCCTTAGGGTATTTGTTGTTCCGCTTCCCATCGGTTACCTGGCAAGCGCAATATCCCAACCTAGATACCCTCTATCAAAAGCTGATTCAAAGACCTTCCTTTGCAGAAACTGCCCCGCCAGCAGCGTAAATTACAGGGTCACTGCTTAACAATGCTTAGGCGGAAATAATTCCACCGCCCAAGCAAATATCGCCATCATATAAAACAGCAGATTGGCCTGGGGTGACTGCCCATTGAGCTTGTGTAAAACCCAACTGGAAACTCAAAGGCCCCTCAATTCCAGCAGTAAGCGAACAGGCAGAGTCTGCTTGACGGTAGCGAGTTTTTGCGGAGTACTGCCCCGCTGATGGAGTTTCGCCATCAACCCAACTAGCGTCAATGGCTGAAAGCCGATTGGCTAATAGCCAAGGGTGCTCATGGCCTTGAGCAACATATAAGGTGTTATTGCTGACATCCTTGCGAGCCACGTACCAAGCATCGCCATTGCCGTCCTGACTACCACCTAAGCCAATGCCTTTGCGCTGACCCAAGGTGAAGAAAGCAAGTCCCATATGCTCTCCTACCGTTTTACCTTCAGGTGTTTTAATGAGACCGGGGGTCCGTGGCAAATAACGATTCAAGAACTCGCGAAATGGACGTTCACCAATAAAGCAAATTCCAGTAGAGTCTTTTTTTCGGGCATTGTGAAGACCAATTTGCTCAGCAATCTGACGAACCTCGGTTTTCGGGATTTCACCCAAAGGGAAAAGTACATTTCTCAACTGGTCTTGAGTCAGTCGATGTAAGAAATAGCTTTGATCTTTACTGGCATCGAGCGCTTTTAATAACTGCACTCGCTCACCCTGATGGCGCACCCTCGCGTAGTGGCCGGTAGCTATGGCATCCGCACCTAAGCTCATAGCATGATCTAAAAAGGCTTTGAACTTAATTTCTGCATTGCACAAAACGTCCGGATTTGGGGTTCTGCCTGCGGCATATTCTCGGAGAAAATCTGCAAAAACACGTTCGCGGTACTCAGTTGCAAAATTGACCGCTTCAACATCAATGCCGATTAAGTCGGCAACTGAGACCACGTCTAACCAATCCTGACGCGCGGAGCAATATTCGTCGTTATCATCATCTTCCCAATTCTTCATGAATAGGCCAATCACCTCATAACCTTGCTGCTTGAGCATCCAGGCTGCAACGGACGAATCTACCCCCCCAGACATTCCAATAACGACTTTAGATGGGTTGGAGGCTGGTATTGCTGAAGAATTGTGGTGGATCATCAAAAAAATGCGAAAATTCGATTTAAGCTAAAAAACCCATTGTAGAAGTCTTACTCCCAATTTACGAGATTTGGAGAAAAACCCAGCAATTGGCGGTAGAGGTAAATAGATAGGTAGAACTATGCATATGCAACTAAAATAGTTCTTTTTGAAAATTAGCATTTGGAGACATGCCATGCGCATAGGAGTACCGCTGGAAACCAGAATCGGGGAAACTCGTGTTGCCGCCACACCGGAAACCGTTAAGAAACTCATTGGTCAAGGCCATACGGTAGTTATTCAAAAAGATGCCGGCGTCACAGCCAGCCAGCCAGATTCTGCTTATGAAGCCGTTGGGGCGACTATTGGTAGCGCCGCTGATGCCTTTGGCGCTGAGATTGTTCTCAAAGTACGGGCTCCAGAAGCTGCAGAGCTCAAACAGATTAAATCTGGCAGCGTGCTGTTAGGCATGCTTGATCCATTTGATAACGACAATATCGCTGCCATGGCTGCTCAAGGTGTGACTGCATTCTCATTAGAGGCTGCCCCACGTACTACGCGTGCCCAAAGCATGGATGTTTTGTCCTCACAAGCTAATATTGCAGGCTACAAAGCAGTGATGGTTGCTACGAATGAGTATCAACGCTTTATGCCAATGCTCATGACTGCAGCAGGAACCGTTAAGGCAGCCCGTGTGCTGATCTTGGGTGCGGGTGTTGCAGGTTTGCAAGCGATTGCTACCGCTAAACGTTTAGGTGCCGTGATTGAAGCATCTGACGTACGTCCTGCCGCTAAAGAGCAAATTGAATCTCTCGGCGCGAAGTTTGTCGACGTTCCTTATGAAACTGATGAAGAACGTGAAATTGCTCAGGGTGTTGGCGGCTATGCCCGCCCGATGCCAGAAGCGTGGATGAAGCGCCAAG
>JBIISV010000002.1:0-54413 GCA_044340835.1 Polynucleobacter sp. | reverse complement strand
TTTGTAGTATTTGGCTCACTGGGTCCCTACACTCTCCTCTTTTTAATCTTCACCAATGGTATTGGTCTGGCGATGCGCTGGCCTATATTTGCAGCAGTTGTTCCGGACCTCGTGCCAAAAGATTCCCTTCAGCAGGCATTTGCACTCAATGCGATAGGAATGAACACCTCTAGAATTATTGGCCCGCTTGTTGCAGGCGCCATTATTGCCATTGCAGGCAGTCAATACGTCTTCGCACTCAATATGGTGCTATCTCTAGTGACTACTGTGATTGTGATGCGTTGGCAATATCAAAACTATGTTCCCGCCTTACCAGGAGAGCGCTTTTTGGGGGCGATGCGAGTCGGCATCCAGCATGTGAGGCAATCCAATCGGATGCGCGTCATCATCGTGCGGGCGTTTTTATTTTTCTTTCAATCTACCGGACTCATTGCACTATTGCCCGTGATTGCAAAAGATCATTTTGATGGCGGTGCCAATACTTTCACCCTACTTCTTTCCTGTCTTGGGCTTGGGGCAATTATTGCCGGCACTCAGCTACCACGTATTAGAAATCGCATCAAATCGAGCAATCTAGTGAACTATGGGGTAATCATTGTTTGCATTGCATCTGCAGGAGTGGTGCTAGCGCCGAATATCTGGGTTGCATCTCCACTCATGATGATCTGTGGAATGGCGTGGATTGCTGTTGCCAACTCATTAACCATCTCAGCACAACTCACGCTTCCTGGCTGGGTTAGGGCAAGAGGGATGTCCATCTATCAAATGAGTCTCATGACTGGTAGCGCCTTAGGCGCCGCCGTATGGGGAAAGCTAGCAAGCGAACTCGATGTGACTGGCAGCATTGTGGTGAGCTCTATTTTTGGCCTGTTATCCCTCTTTGTCATTCGTAAATATCGTGTTGATAAACACGCGCCCGAGGATCTAACGCCAGTGTGTCCATTAGAGCGACCTCATATCACCAAAGATATTGATCTCGATGCCGGTCCAGTGATGATTTCTATTGAATATCATATTCAGAAGCATCATTCAGAAGAATTTAAAAAGATCATGGGTGTCGCGCGTCAATCGAGATTGCGGCAAGGCGCTTTATCGTGGAGCCTATTCGAGGATGCTGAGCACATCGGTAAATATATTGAAAATTTTGTCTTCGAAACTTGGGCTGATTATCTCCGGCGGTTTGATCGCTTTACTGTTGAAGATCTTGCCATGCAAGAAGAGCGACATCGCTATCATTGTGATGAGGCCCCACCAAAGGTGACTAGGCGTATCGCTTCTTTAATTAAGGAGTAGGCAGGCGCGAAATTATCCTGGCCTTATTTTTCAAGTGCGCCATAAATCAAGGTATTGAGCTTCTCGCGATGAATCTTCCGAATATCGCCCGGTGCAACACCCATCATGACTACGACCATCTGCTCTTTGAGATCAACAAAGAAAATAGTACCGTAGGCCCCATTCCAAGAATAGTCTTCAACGTTATAGATCCTATGATGCTGAAGATGCCTCCGTAGGCCATTCGCACCCCCATCGATAAACATTTGAATAATGTGCTCATTCGCTTTCATGGATAATAAGTTATGACGGAATATATTTGCTTAATTAATAATTAT
The DNA here is from genome assembly GCA_044340835.1 of Polynucleobacter sp. Taxonomy (GTDB): domain Bacteria; phylum Pseudomonadota; class Gammaproteobacteria; order Burkholderiales; family Burkholderiaceae; genus Polynucleobacter. Next base: position 52,803 of record JBIISV010000002.1, on the reverse strand, counting down.
AATTACTCTCAGTATTTACCTGCCTGCCTAGATTCGGCATTATCTCAATCTACCCCGTTTGATAAAATTATTGTCGTTGATGATGGATCAAGCGATAACTCCAGGGAGATCATCAACTCTTATGCAAAGGCTGCCTCAAAAATAATTCCCGTTTTTCAGGAAAACCAAGGGCAAATGTCGACATTTAATGCGGCTGAAAAGTTCATTAATTCAGATTCACAAGTTTTCTTACTAGATGCAGATGATCTTTACCCCATCGATTATTTAGAGTTGATGATCAAGAAATTTCCTGCAGGAATTCCAAATTTCACATTCTGCTCACCTAAATACACTAAATCTGCAGAAGTATCTGTAACAAATTTAGCGAATGCAGGGAATCAAAAAACACAAATCTTTCCAAAAACTTCGGCTATTGTGAGGAGTCGTAGATGCTGGATTGGTAGCCCAACATCCTGTATTTCTATATCAGGCAGTCTATTTAAAGCCATATTTCCATACCCCTATGCCAGCGAATTCAAAATTCGCGCTGACGACGCTATTATTTTCGCCACTTCGCTACAGGGCGTAGAGAAAGCGTATATACCCTCTCTCAATATCATCTATCGCGTTCATGAAAAGAATGGCTTTTACAATACGACGGCTACGAAAGCGGCGTCTATTCAACATGATGCTGCCATTCTTAAACTCATCCACTTTTTCTGTCTAAAGTTGCACATCAACCCCAACCCATCGATTGCCGAATTCTTTTCAGAGATCCGTAATTTAAGCAAGGAGCAAAAAGAATCTCTCAATCTACCCAGTATGTATAGAGTATTAAATCGACTAATAAGAAAAAGATTCTTTTCCTGACAATCTTTTTCTGAGCTCCCAAAAATACCTCATCTTGTCTGATCTCAGGTGTTGCACTTAAAGTAAGCCCGGAGAAATCATGGCGGAAATGACCGTCCCACTAAAATAAGGTGATTACCCTTCATCTAAATCTTTTAAACTCTATAGATAAACTATCTAATCTAAAATAAACTTGAGTTTAAGCACTTCAGTGAAATCTAATGATCGGTCCATGTGACAGAACTTCTTAGCCAAACTTGGTTTATCGCCTTGATGGGCATTACCTTGATAGGCGCAGTCTTATCCGCTGTTCACCACGCTGAAGTCATTGCCCATAAAACGGGTGAGCCCTATGGCACATTAGTACTAGCAATTAGCGTGACGATTATTGAGGTATCTCTCATCATCGCCATGATGTTAGCGGGTAATGAGGGCTCAGAATTTATTGCTCGGGATGCTGTCTTCGCAACAGTCATGATTGTCCTTAATGGAGTGATTGGTTTATGTATTTTTATGGGCGGTTTAAAACACCATGAAATGTCTTTTCGCAATGAAGGAACGAATTCTGCACTGGCCGTATTAACTGCCTTAGCTACCTTTATCTTGGTCATGCCCATGGTGACCGTGAGCGCTCCAGGGCCAGAGTTCACCAAAAGCCAGCTTGCCTTTGCGGGTATCGCTTCTTTTGCCTTGTACGGGGCGTTTATTTTTTTCCAAACCATTAGTCATCGCGACTACTACCTACCAAAAGAAGCGGCCCTGAAAACCGATAGCGCTGTTCATGCGGAGAAACCCAGCAATCTCCAAACCGCCAAAAGCCTATTTTTACTTTTACTATCTTTAGTAATCGTTGTCAGCCTAGCGGAAGGGCTCAACCCTGCAATTGAAGCGGGCGTTAAAGCGCTTGGAGCACCAAAAACAGTCATTGGTATTGCCATTGCTATGCTGGTACTCTTACCAGAAGCTTATGCAGCTGCAAGGGCTGCGCGCGCAAATCGCCTCCAAAGCAGTCTCAATTTAGCCCTGGGTTCTGCCCTGGCTAGCATTGGATTGACTATCCCTGCTGTTGCCGCATTTGCCATCTTCTTTGATCTGCCAATCAGCTTAGGGATCAGCTCTCTAAATATGACGCTGATGTACCTATCCTTCTTTATTGGTGCGCTGACTTTAGCTATTGGAAGAACAACCTTGCTACAAGGGGTTGTTCATCTCATTATTTTCTTTGAGTACCTTTTCTTGAGTTTAGTACCCTAATCATTTCAAAATGGGGTGATTAATTTTTAGCTAGAGACTGACCATTCCTGAGAACTTCATAGTGCAAGTGCGGGCCGGTTGAGCGGCCAGTAGAGCCTACTTTAGCAATGACTTGGGCTTGCTTCACAATATCACCCGGCTTTACCAAGAGCTCCTGTGCATGAGCATAACGTGTTACTACAGCATTTTTATGCTGCAAATCCACTACATAGCCATACTCCTCATCCCAAGCTGCACGTATTACGGTGCCATCCGCTGTAGCCAAGATAGGAGTGCCATAGGCCGCAGGAAAATCAGTGCCCTCATGCCAGGCAACCTTACCAGTAAGGGGATCTGGCCTATAACCAAGACCGCTTGATGCCTGAGGCATGAGGGGTAATGGCGAAGCGCTTGGAATAGCGTTTGCTACATCCCATGTATGGGTAAGTGACTTTTGTATATCTTGAACGCGGGCATCCAGAACAATGGAATCCTGAACAGTGCGGTCTAAACGTGCACCATATTGTTCACCCTGGTTACCCAAATTGATTGTGACATTGGAAGGCTTTAATGGACCACCCTGCGCATTACCAAAGTCAGCATTACTCAAATTGACTACGCTCACTTGACCATTGGAGCGCATTAATTGAGTGCGTAAGGCGTCCAATTGATCCAGATTACGCTGGGTATCCTCAAGACGAGCTTGTAGCTCGATCAGCTTAGTCTCATAGTCATCTTCAGAATTAGCAACAAAGCGTTTTTCCAAAAATGCTTTTTTCTCCATCGCATGTAAGAGATTTTTGGTTTCATTATTGACTGAGCTCACCATCCAATTGGCGCCGTATAACAGCGCTAAAACCGTAGCCCCACCAAAAACGATGTGACGCGCTGTCAGCGTAATTTCTCTTACTCGGCTGTGTGGGCCGGTCATGATTAGTATTTGCATTTATCTCACCCCTGAATTCATTTCTAAAATCGGTTGCATTACCGCCATCACAATTCCTAAAACCATTAATCCCATTACTAATATTAATAAAGGTTCAAGCAAACTGGTAAATATTTTCGTTTTTTGCTCAGACTCAAGCTCAGCATTTTCTGCACCATATTTCAGCATCTCAGCCAATTTTCCGGAAGCCTCTCCTGAGCGAACGAGGTGAATCAAGATCGGTGAAAATACTCCCTGACTACCCAATGCCCTTGCTAAGCTAGTGCCCTCACGCAAGCGCAACTCTGTTGAATCAATCGCAGCGCGTAATACCGTATTGTTTAAAGTATCTCGTGCACTATGCAGTGCAGTCAAAATGGGTACATTGGCCGCCACTAACATTGCCATCGTATTGGCAAAGCGTGCGGTCTCAAAACCCAATAAGAGCGGACCAATCAAGGGTAAGTTGAGTAGCATGCGATCTACCCTAAGACGAAACTCTGGGTTGGCTAAAGCACGCCGCAGATAAAAAACTGCACCAACGATGACGACTATTAACAACCAACCCCAATTCATTAAGAACTCTGACAGTCCCAAAATAAAACGAGTTGAGAAAGGGAGCGCCTGCTTAGTGTTCTGAAACACCCGTGCAATTTGGGGTACGACATAGATCATTAAGAACAACACAATCATGAAAGCCACGCCGGTCAACATAGCTGGATACGCTAGCGCGCCCAAAGCCTTATTTTTCAGGGCTTGTCGCTTTTCCAAAAACTCAGCCAATTGAGTCAAGACCTGACCCATCTTGCCTGACTGTTCTGCGGCGCCCACTACGCCTTGATATAAAGGGTCAAATGAAAGGGGTTGCGTAGCAATGGCTTTTGATAACGGTAAACCCGCACGTAACTCAGCAACGATCTCCTGCAATACTGCTTTCACATGCGCTTGACTACTCTCCTGCGCAAGTACTGATAAAGTCTCATCAATTTGGACACCTGATCTCACTAAAATCGCTACCTGTTTGGTAATTAATGTCAGATCGGCACGACTTAAGGGCTTGTTCTCTGAAAACCATTTATTCCAAAATCGCTGCTTGCCCCACTCTGTTTCTAACTCAACTGATACTGGCACTAACTGTTTGGCCATCAAGGCCTGACGTACCGCACGCACACTCTCGCCATCGACGCTGCCACGCTCGCTCTTGCCAGCATAAGTGAGGGCCTCAAAGCGATAGCGCGCCATAGGGAATTAGTCCAATTCCACTGAACCGGTCACCCGGAGGATTTCTTCAGGCGTAGTCTTACCCTGCGCAACCCAGCGCTTACCGTCATCGGCCATGGTGCGCATGCCTCCAAGCATCGCCTGTTTACGCAGATCACTTTCAGAGGCATGTTGATGTACAAGCTCACGGGTCTTTTCATTGCTAGTCATGAGCTCATAAATTCCGGCGCGCCCACTATATCCAGAATCACCGCAAACAGTACAGCCCTTACCGCCACAAGCAGTACAGGACAGACGAATCAAGCGCTGTCCCAAAACGCCCAATAAAGTCGAAGAGAGTAAAAAAGGTTCAATGCCCATATCAATCAAACGCGTTACCGCTGAGGGTGCATCATTCGTATGCAAGGTAGCCAAGACCAAATGCCCAGTCAATGAGGCCTGTACTGCAATCTGCGCTGTCTCTAAATCACGAATCTCACCAATCATCACAATGTCGGGATCTTGACGCAAGATGGCGCGCAGCGCTCTGGCAAAGTTCATATCAATCCGAGAATTCACCTGAGTCTGACCGATACCATCGAGGTTGTACTCAATCGGATCTTCGACCGTCATGATGTTGTTGATCTTATTACGCAAGCGCAATAAAGCACCATACAAAGTAGTCGTTTTACCGCTACCGGTTGGACCAGTCACCAACACAATCCCATGCGGACGATGGATGAGTTGATCAAACTGGGCAAAGGTATCTTCAGCCATTCCCAGGGCACGCAAATCGAGGCGGTCATAGTTTTTTTCTAGTAAGCGCAATACCACGCGCTCACCATGCGAAGTGGGCAAAGTAGAGACGCGCACATCGATGGCACGACCCCCCACCCGCAAGGAGATGCGACCATCTTGTGGCATACGCTTTTCTGCAATATCCAAAGAGGCCATGATTTTGATGCGGGATACCAGGGCAGCATGGAGATCACGTCGCATATCGACGATATCACGCAAGTTTCCATCTACCCGAAAACGCACGAGTGATTTGCGCTCAAACGCCTCCAAATGAATATCAGACGCACCATCACGGCTCGCTTGCTTTAGCAAACTATTGATCATGCGGATCACCGGAGCATCGTCATTCATCTCCAGCAAATCTTCGGAGACCGGCATCTCCTGCAAGAGGCGAGAAAGATCTACCGCCTCCTCTACTTCGTCAACTACTTGAGAGGCATTAAGATCGCCTTCAGCATATGCCGCATTGAGCGCTTCTAATACTTGCTCGCTAGTTTTCTCAACACGATGAATTGGCCCCACAAGTCGGCAGATTTCTTGTACAACCGACAGGTCGGTATTCCCACTATGAATTAATGTTGGCGCCCCTTCTGGATCCTCACTCTTTTTTAAGAGGATCTCATTCGCCTTCGCATAGCCAAAAGGGATACGAGGGAGTCGCAGCATTATTGAATTGTGATCGGCAAAGGTGCAGCAGAGACTGGTGCCGTTGAAGGGCGAACTGGAATTGGCTTCGTCAAACCAGAAGACGGAAGATTACTAGGCACAGGTGCAGTTATTGGCGCAACAGGCTTGCCTGGCGGTATTAGCGGTGGCTCTAAATCAGAAATCCGCGTTAAGTCCTCTTTAGGCAAGAGCATTGGGGCTTGCTTAAATTGATCTTCTGTTTTTTGCACCAAGTTCAAGCGATTCGTAGTGATGTCTGCAGTTTGATCCTTATCACGCAAGATGTAAGGACGAATAAACACTAACAAATTGGTTTTGGTGCGGGTCTTTGCATCCGATCGAAAGAGTGCACCAATAAAAGGGATGTCTTTTAAAAATGGAATACCGCTAGAACCATCATTATATTTATCCTCGATCAGGCCACCCAACACAATAATTTGGCCATCATCGACCAAGACATTGGATTCGATATTGCGCTTATTCAGAATAATGCCTGAAGCAAAACTCTGGTTATAAATAGAGGAGACTTCTTGGTAAATCTGCATCTTCACAACCCCGTTATCGGATACTTGTGGGCGTACGCGCAAAGTTAAGCCGACATCTTGACGGGTGTAGGTCTGAAATGGAGTGACCGTGCTGGTAGAGCCCGTTTGAGCATAAGAGCCTGTAATGATGGGTACGTTCTGACCCACCACAATCCGCGCCTCTTCGTTATCTAAGGTAATTAAGTTTGGAGTGGACAGAATATTGGTACCTTGCGTTGTTGCTAAAGCAGTTAACAAGGCAGACATTCCATAAGTACCATTAAATTTAGTCAACATACCCAAGTTCAATCCAGGCGCTGGCGGAACAGGGGTGCCAGATATATTACCGGGATTGAGAATATTGTTTACATTCGAACCCAGGCCCAGAATATTCGAGCCTGCCTGTCCAGCAGCATTCGTAAAGTTCGTGCCGCCAAAGCCCACGTTCTGATTGCCTGAACCGACGAGACCTTGCCACTGAATACCTAACTCTTCTGCATTAGTAGAGCTCACCTCAGCAATCAGAGATTCAATATAGACCTGAGTACGACGACGATCCAATTGCTCAATCACATGGCGTAGGTTGCGATACAAGGGCTCGCTTGCCGTAATGATGATGGAGTTGGTTGCTGGCTCTGCTTGAATAATGCCGCCAGTAGTCGGAGTGCTAGAACTGGTTAATGCAGAGGTTGCGGCACTAGAGCCCATTGCACCGGGCGCCGTATTTGGTTGATTGGCCTGCGGCTGATTTAAGTTTGCAGCAGGATTGACAGTTCCCGGTTGGCCAGGAGTGCCGCCCACTTGTGCGGATAGAGTGGCATCTGCTGCAACAATCGCACGCAAGGTGACTGCCAATTTAGTAGCTTCCGCATTTTTCAGCGGCACCACCCAGATGTTCCCGTTGTTTGAAGTAGGTACATCTAAGCGCGCAACCAATACCCGAATCTGCCGAATCCGCTCCGCACTCGCTCCCCGAATCAATATGGAGTTACTGCGTGGTTCAGCCAAAATCATGGTTTTGAGCGATGGATCAGCGCCACCAGTGGTAGCAGTATCTAAGACCTTACTCAAGATCGTCGCCATATCGGTAGCGATCGCATATTGCAATTTAATACTTTGTACATCACTCGATGTCGGCGCATCAATGGATTCAATTAAGCTGGCGATCCGTTGAATATTACTAGCGTAATCAGTAATGACAATCGTATTGTTACCTGGGTAGGCATTGATCGTATTGTTCGGCGATATCAAGGGACGCAATACAGGCAATAGATTATTTGCAGACTCAAAGTCCAACTTAAAGACGCGCGTAATAATTTGATCGCCGTCTTGCTTACTTTTACCAGTCGTTACTGAATTACTAATCAACTTTGCATCTGCTTCAGCAACTACGCGGTAAACACCACTCACATCAACCAATGCAAAGCCCGAGGTACGTAATGCAGTTGAAAAAGCATCTATGGCTTTAGACTTGCTCAGAGGCTTATTGCTAATAAGATTGATACTGCCCTTCACTTTTGGGTCAACTAAGATTGTTTGGCCCGTTGCCCTTGCTAAGACATTGGCTACCGATTCAATATCGGCATTTGAGAATGACAAAGTGACACTACCTTCATTAGGTACGGCAATATTGGATTGCGGGAGAGTTGACTGTGCATAAGCGAAAGGCATGAGCATGCTTTCTCCGGCGACACAGGCCACCACGAGCCGCACTAAGCCCCTCTGCACATTCTTTTGAAGATTACTCAACACTATTTGCATATCCATTTTCTTAAGAACTTAAAACTTCAAGCGATACGCATCGCCTTCTCTTTTACCCAACAAAGACAGTAAACCGATTAATGATTCTCGTGCTTCAGGAGAGGTGGAGGCTTCCCCTGAAAAATTGACGCCAGATTGCTTTGCTGCCCCACCTTGACCCTTTAATAACAGGGGGCCATTGGTAGTCGACAAAGTCCAAGTCAGACCCTCTGGCGCGATATTGGCAGCAATTTCATAACTACCCAATGGCTTTACAGGGCTAATGGGGCTACTTAAGTTGCTAATGATAATTCGAATTACCCCTGAAGACCCGCCAACAGCACCGTCAGCACCACCTACAGTTGCGATATTGAGGTCGGTCCAGCGGGCACCCAATCCACCCCGAGGCCGTAAGGTACTCCACGGGTTACCCAAACCCTCCAAAACATTGGCTGGGAGCTTGATTTCATTTGCTGCTATGGAAATCTGCTCTAGGCCCCACAAAATCTGCTGCGCTTGCTCTAATGCCGCAAACTGAATTTCTGACTGGCAAGTCAATGAGAAGGGCTTGCAGGAGGTCTGCCAGTGAAAACGTTCGGTAGCGGATACAGGCTCTCGACATCCACCATCAGAAGCATTGGGCTCTGAAAATGCTAAGGCGGCACTGCCCTGCCAAATCGTACCCAAAGGCTGCTCCAGCATCACCCTGCACGCTGTCTGCGATGCCAAGACGCCGCCAACCCAAGCCACTGGCATTTGACGAATCACGACCCAAGCGCACGCCAATACCAATACCACCCACAGCCATTTAGGTAAGCGCTGAGGAGTGAGGTCTAAACGCAGTTTCATTACCTTGCCCCCGCATTCGCTTGGGAATGAAATTGCACTAAGGTAGCACTGACATTGACGACCCCGGGGCCAGAACTAGAAACTACATTCACTTGCGTGGGGTAGAGGCGCCAAGTACTGCGTAACTCATCCAAAATATCCAATACAACAGAGAACATGGCTTCGCTGACCTGGATTTCCAGGCGCGGGGGATTATCGGTGGTTAATCGGAGCACAGCCGGTTTGAGGCCGCGCGTAGTCAACATGCTTCGCACCTTTTGTAGCTCCATCTCATCTAGCGGTGTCACAGTAGACGCCATAGAAAGAGATAACGCAGAATTGGACTTAGAAAGCTTAACTAAGTTTTGTAGTTGAGACCACTGCGCAGGACGCATCACCAATTGCGATTGAATTTGCGCTTCATATGGCGCCAGCACAAATCGATACAGTAGCAAGGTCATCGCTAGGCTCAATAAGACGAATAATAAATAACGCTGATGCACTACAAACGTTTTCAAACTACCCAGAATTCGATTCAAATCCCAGTGCTGTTTGGATTTGAGTAGACCGCCTGAAACATCACCTGAGGCAGTAGTCTGTGAGAGTATTTCTTGAAGGCCTGTTGCTTTTGCGCCGAAGTTCTTGAGGTCCTGCAAGGAGTAATCTTTAGTGCAAATCTCCTTGAGGCGCTTGAGTGCAGCTAGCAACTTCTCTTGCAAAGTTTGTGGGGAGGATCGGCTCATCAAATACCCCCGCCTACGCCTGAGCCTACGCTATCCGATAAACCCGCATAGGGTTCTAAGCGATAGCGGTTCACTCCTAAGGACCTCACCATGAGCCCCAGTGCTCTAGCTTTCTCAAGCACTTGTACTGAGGTTTGCTTTACTGCACCTGGCTTAAATTCAAAGTTGATGCCGTAACCATCGTAATCAATCACCTGCAATACATCAGTACCAAAGCTGGCTTTTAATTGCTGTAGCTTAGCCGCCATCGAGGCAAAATCAGCGTCAGTGACAGCGCCTTGGCGACGCTGCTCTTGAGTCACCTGCTCTATGAATACCCCTAGCACAGCACTTGCGGTGGGATTGGGATTGTTCCTGATTAAATCAGCGGCCGCTGCTGGAGTTAGTGATTGAGCGGCGAGTAATTCCATACGCTTGATCCAGCGCCAGTCATCGATTAAGAGCCAAGTGAAATGCAATCCAAAGCCGATGAACATCGAAGCAATAGCAAAAGTGAGCCATTGCCTTGGGCGGCGCCACACCACTGGATCTAACCAAGACATCGCTGATACATCACCCTCTGCACGTCCTGAAGCTTGGCGTCCCAGCGCAAATAGACTCGATTTACCGCCCTGCTTTCGAAAGCTACTAGGCAATAGATTTAAAGCGAAGTTTGCCGATTTACTGCTGATGTTGGCTTTGATAAATGCTTGGGCACTGGGCGCCAACCAATCCCAAGCAATTTCTACCGCATGGTCTGAACTCAAGCTGCTGGGTAACCGCATACCTTGCGCAAGATTTTCCTGCTCCATCCAGGCGACACCCAGTTGCTCGCCAGTGCGTCTAGTGAGAATCAAATTCCCCTCGTCCCGCATAAAGCTAGTGGAAGGCGCCACTAGAGCGTCACCATCATTGGCTACACCTAAAAGGAAGCAGTCTGGAATTAAGCGCACTCGTGAGCACAGTAAGCCTTCCAACTGCTTCGTGAGCCAGGCATACCAAGCACGATCGATCAACGCCAAGGTTCTTTGTAAAGCAGGCTTACCTGGTATTGGGGGGAAAGCCTGAACGGCAAGTAACTCAGCACCACCTAATAAATATTCCTCAACCAGATTGGGAAGAATTTGTTGTAATTTTTTGGCATTTGCGAGTGGCACCTTGGCTTCAATCAAGCGCACATCTAAGGTAGGCATCAAGACTAAGGCTTGATCGGCATAGGGCATCGACTCTGTAGTACCGGTGCCCGTTACCAATCCACCTTCAACCAGCTCATCACCCTCTACCAAGCACCACTCAAAACGCTCAGCACATGCCAAATCCTGCCAGTCGCTCGCAGAACTGGCGCTTGCGCCATTCAATGGCTTCAGAGGGGCGCGTACGATTAATAAACTCATTCAATTGCCGTTTTGCCAGTGCGACTCCAAATGACCTGCGTTAGATTCCCATTTGCCAATGGAGTTTGAGAGCGCTGAATTAAAGCCGAGCTCACAAATATACCTCTTCCTAAGCGAATTTCAGTGCGTCCTAGCCAAAATTGTGAACGCACATCTACTAAGGCAGCATCGATCGTGACACCCTGGCCAAGACCCATCTTGTTCAACAGCCCGGTAATTTCATCCGCGCTCTTAATCGGGCTGGTTGAACGCTGCTGGACAAAACTCGCTGCGGCAGATCGGTTGAGTCCAGAAAGTACTGCCATGAGGACCTCTGGAGGTGCCGTATTAACGTTAACTGTCGTTAAAATCGGCAATATGGTTATAAAAGGTCTTATTTGATTCAAAATCGTTGGATTGTATATCGGCAGGTTTAATAGACCATCGATATCATTTAAAGGCATATCCGCTTGAAGGACGCCCTGGGCTGTAAGCTGAGCTAAGCCACGATCTAGCCCAACTGCCTCCAATAAGCGTCCATATCCCTGAACGCCAGCGGGATTGACGCCCTTGAAATCCTTATCCCACAAATTATTCAGATTGAACTGGCTTTGAGCATCGGTAAGCTGTCCACTTAAGGTCACGGCGGCGATTTCATCTGGAACATCCGCATTCTTCAGAAAGTCAGCCACCTTACCGTCTGCTAAGGGCAACGCCCATGTTTCGCCTAAGTGGTCATATTGCGAACTGCGTTGATCCTCTACCAAGACCAAGCGTGCAAAGTCAATTGCGGCGCGCTGCAACCACTGCGCCTGTACGAGATCTCGCGCATTTTCAAGAGAGCGCACCTGAATTTGTTGACGCCACATTAATCCAGCCAACATCACCGCGGTCACTCCAACCACGATTAAGGCGGTTACCGTTGCAGAGCCCTGATCATTCTTAGACATGGGAATAAAGGGAAGTTTGATCACAATGCTCCCCCCATTAAACAAGAACGACTGAGCGGTAATGCCTGATCCTGAACCCACCATTGCATGCTGACCCCTTGCGTGTCGGGAGTAGCATTACTCAAGGGAGCGCTGCCTGAAGCACTCGCACCACCAATCACTGCAGCTTGCACCTGAAAGGCTTGCCGCACAATCGTCGGCACTTCAACGCTAACCAATAATTCAGTCGAGATTAAATCAGGGTCCCGACTAATGCTAGCCCACAAAGTCCCAGCCTCACTTCTGCGCAACAAGGGTCTACTGGTTAAACGTTGTAGACCACTAGGCGCCATAGCATAGCCCACAATCATCCAAGCATCTTGGTTGTCAGCACGGTAGCGTCGTATCCACCAAATATTTTTCGCGCCAGCAGCCAGACTAGAGATGGCTGGTGTATTTCCTGCAGAGCTGGAGGCGCCACCAGTACTTGCAGCAGAAAACAATGGTGCAATCTCATCGCGGCGCAAACTTTCTTGACAGTCGCGCTCGAACTGTCTGACTAGCTGAAAATAGTTAGCGTCTAAATTAGCGCGGCGATCAATGGTTTCACGCCCCCGAATCATGGCATCCATGCCACGCCATGCCATCAAACCGACTAAAGCCATGATGGCTAGTGCCACGATCGTCTCGACCAAGGCAAAGCCTTGCTCTTGCTTGTCGCCAGTAGCCTGATGCGCACCCATCACATCATCCCACCCGTTGGATTGGGAAGCACAGTGGTGAGCCAGGCTAAGCGAGGACCACTAGCGATATCAGCACTACCTGGGCTAGCCAAATAGACCGTCACCTCAATCCTCCGAAAGCCTGGGTTGGGGGTATCCAAGACCTTACGCTGGCAAACAAAAATGTAAGTGGCTTGGGGGCAGCTCACTGTTGTTGTACCCATCTCCGGCCATGCGCGACTCATGCGCAAACCCATTAACAGATTATCGGCACTCCATAAAGCCATTGTCCGTTGTGAAATTGCTAATTGCGTATCAGCGCCTTGCGCAATCGCGCGCATACCCGCCATCAGCGCAATACTTAATACGGCTAAACCCACTAACACTTCAACGAGAGCAAAACCTTTTTGACTATTGCGCAATGGACTCATGGCACAGTACTCGCAAGCCAACTAAAGCGTCCATTACTATTGCGCGACACAATCGCCTGACGGTTATCCTGCTTAATCGGAATTTGCATCGCTTGCGTAATCTGCTCGCCACCCAGAGTCATTTGCAAAGGCGCCATCTCTACCGGCTTATGCCAAGCTTGGGGACGGTACACATCCGGCATTAAGCCACTGGTGCTCGCAATAGGTATGCCTGCATTGGTAGTGCTAGTACCGGGCGAGAAAAATCGCCAACCAACAGAATCGACCTGGGCCACGATTGGCATACCAGCCATCGCACTTTCTTCTTGCGCCATATTGAGCGAGCCAACCAATTGATTGAGATTGTCTTGCCAGTAACGATCGTCATGATTCGGAATAGCTAAGACTGCTACGCCCATCACAATCGCAAAAATCGTTAAGGCGACTAAGATTTCAATGAGCGTAAAGCCTGCTTCACCAGCAGCATGTGTCGACTTTGCCAGATGCTTTCTAAAATAGGCCCTGGAAATACTTACTGCCAATTGCCAAAGTCCGCATCATTTCCTGTACCGCCCGGCTTGCCATCCGCACCAAAGCTAAAGACATCAATCTCACCCCGAGTACCGGGATTGGTGTATTGATATGGATTGCCCCAAGGATCTTTTGGTAAGGAATCTAAATAACCGCCCGCTTTCCAGTTTTGTGGCACAGGTTCTGCAGTCGGTTTTTCTACCAAGGCTTTAATCCCTTGCTCGGTGGTGGGATAACGTCCCACATCCAAACGATAGAGTTTGAGCGATTGAACAATCGTGCCGACATCTAGCTTTGCTGCGGTAGCACGGGCTTCATCTGGGCGCCCCATGATTCTAGGAACGATCAAGGTAGCCAAGATACCGATAATGGCAATGACGACCATAATCTCAATTAAGGTAAAGCCCGCTTCATCTAGCAGTGATGTCTTAGCAGTACGCTTTGCTTTACGCTCTCTCCAGATGGAAAGGGTGGTGAAATGAGGCATCTTTGCAGCAGTTTTTTGGCCTAGCCAGCGAGAAATAATCATAGCGCTTTCAATGATTTAAACTAAATAACATTAATGCAAATTCTATAGGTATTTTGTTACTTTGAGCGAATTTCTCCATCGATTACAGGATCGGCTGAAAGCCAAACGTCATACCAATCAGGTAGAATCCGGCACATCTGAAAATCCCAAAATAGTACATAGTGGGCTAGCGTACATAAGGCAGATCTTGGGGGGTCAGAAACACCTTCATCGAGGCCTGCCGTCTTCTGTAACAATGGCTATCAAACCCACGCTCCTGACGAATGCACTCAGTTATGTACTGATGTTGCTTACCGGCTTATGCCTCACTTATTGGCTCATGCAGATTGCCCAAATTCCGGGGCCACCTAGTCAGTCCGGCAACGGTATCAACAAGGGTGTCACGCTGTATACCAACCAAGATGCCACCACTGCCTATGGACTCTTTGGTAGTAAGCCCTTGGTCACAGACAATATCTATTTGCGTGGAGTGGTTGTTACTGCAAAAAACAAGAATGGGGCATTGGATGGTTTTGCGCTCTTTGAAATCGATGGCAAACCCACGAACGCCATTAGCGTTGGAGAATCTATCGGCAAAGGCTTAAGCTTGCAAAGTATTGGTGATGAGACCGCCACCCTCATCTACCAAGGGCAAAAGATGGATTTCAAACTCAGCAAGCCTGGCAAAGAAAAAACCAGTTCTACAGGCACCGCAGGCACTGTAGACAAATAGAGTTGCCATCAAAATGACAACTTCAAAAATACCTGTCCGTTTTTTTCTAGTGTCCGCACTGCTCATATCCAATGCTTGGGCAAATGAATCTAATAGTGATTTTTTTCAGATCATCAAACCACAATCACAAAGTCAGTTATGGATCAATCCAGGAATGGTCTCTTACCATTTCCAGAAAGATCAGAATTTAAATAATAACAACTGGGGTGGTGGACTTGAATATCGCTTTAATACAGTTGCCTCTGTAACAGCCGGTCGTTTCTACAACAGTGATAGAGAGTACTCAAACTACGCTGGTATGTACTACCAACCTATTGCAATAGGCCCTATTAAAGTGGGCGCAGTCTTGGGTGGATTTAATGGCTACCCTACTACTAATAATGGGGGCTGGTTTGCTGCTGCTTTTCCTGCTTTAACCTGGGAAGGCAATTGGGTGGGTGCCAATCTCTTTCTGATTCCTACCGTTGGTGATCGCGTGCATGGGGCCATTTCTCTGCAAGTCAAACTCAAGGTGTTTGATCCAGAGCGCAAATAATACTCAGGCTGAGCAAAGCTCGAGATCAGCTGCGAAGTGTTTCAACCCACACAGCGCTTCAATCCACGCAGTGCTTCAATCCATTTTCTAAATAAAAAATACCCCCTAAAGAGGGGGTATTGAGAAAGTACCTACCAATTAATTTGGATTGGTAGAAGTTGTGCCATTGTACTTACCGGAGCTTGATGCGCCTTTGTAAGGATATGGAGTGATGCCTTTTTGCTTCAGAATCGCATCAAACATCACCGTGTTCATGACCTGCGTATTGGTAGCAGGATCGCCAGTAAATGGGATGGATTGCTTGAAGTCCACAGGGTAATATCCGCCATTCCAAACACCAGTCTTACCTGTGCTGGATTTCTGAACTGCAAAAATAATGTCAGGCTTGTCGCTTGAGGGATTACGAGCTCTATAAATGGCAGGTGTTGGCACGATCAGCACATCTTTACCTGCGGCTTTAATGACCTCAAATTCGGAGGTTGCCGCAACATTAGCGTCAGTCATAGTGAAATTCCCCGTACAACCTTCATTGGTATTAGAGGCCCAATTGATTACGCCCTTCTTGGTGCTCTCGTTATACGACTTAATATTGAAGGGAATATTGCAGCCATCTCCAATAAATTGCACCCGATTGGCTCCCTGCGTCCATTTAGAATTTATAATCAAGAAATGACCAGCTTATTAGCAGCCTTCTTTTCCTCATTTATCACGACTTTGCTGATCATTCGGTTTGAGCACTTGCATCGCCATTTATCAGCAGACTCTGATCTCTCGGGACCACAGAAGTTTCATACCATTTCTGTACCCAGAATTGGTGGCCTTAGCATTGCAGTAGGTATTTTTGCGGCCACTGCGTTTAGGTTGTTTGAGAACCCAAGCCTTAGCTTAGAGACCATTCTCTTGGTTTGCGCTATCCCTGTATTTGGTATTGGTTTAACTGAAGACCTTACTAAAAAAGTGGGGGTGAAAACTCGGCTGATTTTTACCGCCTTTGCGGCTGCAATGGCAGTTATCTATTTAGATGTGAAAATTACCAGACTCGATATTCCTGGTATTGATTACGTACTCACCTTACCTGGTGTTGCCATCATTTTTACTATTTTTGCAGTGACAGGCTTAGCAAATGCTTACAACATCATCGATGGCTTTAATGGCCTATCGAGTATGGTTGGTGTCATCACCTTAATGGGCCTCACTTATGTGAGCTATTTAATGGGCGATCCACTCATTATATACTTGAGCCTGATCATGGCGGGGTCGATCTTGGGCTTTTTCTTATGGAACTATCCGAGGGGATTAATTTTTTTAGGTGATGGTGGTGCCTATCTTATTGGCTTTTGGGTTGCACTAATCAGTGTAATGCTCGTTGCGCGCCACCCCAGTATTTCACCCTGGTTTGCGCTGTTGGTGAATGCCTATCCCATCCTAGAAACCCTCTTTACGATTTACAGAAGAAAAGTTCATCAAGGGAAAAGTCCGGGCTTACCTGATGGCATTCATTTTCATACCTTGATTTATAGACGAATCTTAAATCCAGTTACCAATGTCCATCCAGATGACGCCTTTACAGCAAATGCCAAAACTGCGCCCTATCTTTGGTTACTCACTTCAATGGCTATCGTACCTGCCATCTTATGGTGGTACTCGACGCCTATCTTGATCGCCAGCTCCGTCCTCTTTACCGTCAGCTATGTCTGGCTTTACAGAAGAATTGTGACCTTCAGGACGCCAGGCTGGATACATCCTTATTAATGAGCATCAGTAGCAAACCTGCTAGATGAAGATTAATTGAACATCAAAAAATAGCTGTTTACTTAAAGAATTTGAGCACACTCAAAATCTGCCATACAAAGATCAATACAACAAAGGTAGCAACCACAATCAGGCTCAACTCAATCCTAAAGAGGCGTGAGCGTTTGTGAGTGTATTCAATGGAGAGCATCTATATCCTTCAAGCAAGTGAAAGATTCAGAATATAAAACTCAATGCAAAATAGGCATCGGAAGAGCTTGAAACAAGAGAGCGAAAGTTCTGACGTGTGAGCTGATAGTTGAGCTAATGGCCCATAGCGGGCACATTTAAATTATCTTGTAACCCTCTGAATTTCCCAAAGATTCACGGCACCTTGCATGCGCAACCAGCTTTCGCATGAGCCTCCAATAATTCTTGAGATACGCACTGCCAACTGCGCACTCACCCCACTCTTTTCATTGAGGACTCTGGATACAACCGATGAACTAATACCTAGATAATTAGCAAAAGCAGCTTGCGAAATACCTAAGCCAGGTAAAACATCCTCACGCAAAATTACCTCAGGATGAGCAGGCCTTCGGTTTGAATCTCTTGAGCTTCGCATTAATTCGGCTATAGTCTCATTTTACCTATCGTTAAACGACTAAAACAGCTTCGCGTTTGATGGGTTTAATTTTAGGTAATCGTAATTTTTTGGCTTGCCGTAAATCCCACTGCAGTTGCATTCCCAGCCATAAATCGGGGGATGTCCCCAACCATGCAGCCAGTCTTAAAGCCATAGTCGCAGTCAGGCCTGATTTAGCATTGAGTACCTTTGATAAAGTGGTGCGAGAAATGTGCAATTGCTGCGCAGCCTGCTCGATACGCATTCCTTCTGGCAACCACTCTCTAAGCACCTCACCTGGATGCGCTGGATTGTGCATATTCATCTCATTTCCCCTAGTGATAATCCTGATAATCAACCAACTCAACATCACCTTCATCAAACCTAAAGGTGACACGCCAATTTCCACTTATGCTCACGGACCAATGCTCTCTCAAGTTTCCGCTTAACGAATGCAATTGCCAGCTCGGCGCATTCATATCGCGCTCATCTTTGGCAACATTTAATGCGGTTAGTAAAATTTGTAACTTTTTCGCATGATGCGTCACAACTCCTGCTTTATTTCCACTCTCAAAAAAATCCTTAAGGCCTTTATGTTTGAAAGATTTGATCATGTTATATTGTATCGTGTTAATTAACAGTTTACATGATTTTTTACACAAATCAAAGAATAACGCACGCCCGATACATGGCATTAGCGGGCGCATTGCCCACCCTTCTTATGTAAAGTAGATATCAGCAGAAAACCCTGTTCTGCCCCAAATGAGAATGAGTCCGTTTTGTAAAACACGCCACTTTCAAAGATTTGAATCAATCGAAGTAAGACGCAGTTAGATTTGAGACCCAACAGAGAAGCTAATCTTTAAGCTTCTTGCTGCCCCCTCCATCTTGGAAAGGGATATCGATAATCAGGAGCCTACGACGCCACTCCTGATGTTTTCGCAACTCTGTCAGGGCCCGAAAGAAAGTGCGACTCAGATCATCATGGATACGGCGCGTCTTATCGATCTGCATAATTTCTAACAGGCGTTTTTCTTTGATCATGCTAACCGCCTCTTTAATGGCGTCGTATTTATTGAAGTACCAGAGAGCATTTTGTGCCAAGGCGATGATCTCTTCGAGTGCGTAGCGACTGAGTGACTGCTCGCCACCGTGCTCAAGCTCAATGTAGCTAAGCACCAAATTATCAATCGAAGGCTCAGCAGCAAAGCAGTCGCAGCTAAGCCCAATCTGAATAATCTCTTGATAGATTTCAGGAGACTTTGATTTGATTGTTCGATATTGCTCACTCGTAAAGTTTTGGCCACGCAATTGCAGGGCTATCCCTAGCTTACCTTCTAGCGCCCTCGCCTCTTCTTTGGGTATCACTATCCCCTCAATAAAAAAGGCAAACGTCGTGTCATTAAAGCGGATGCCGTAGTCAGAAAAGTCATAAGTACGAAGTGGCTCATTCATGGTTCGCAAGAAGGAAGATTGCTCTAGCTTCTCAAGTCGTAATTTTTTCCAAGTAATCGTTGCTAGCTCTCGCACGATTGCGCGCTCGGCGATATCAAGTGGGTCAAAGTCGCGAATAAACTGCTCCTCTAGCTCCTGAAATGCAGACTCATCCTCACCAGGCAAAACAATCATAGATGAGTAGACGCCAGTCTTTAATGCGTTACGTGAGCTTGCCCTTTTACCCTCATCACTTTTAGGTCCACCAGAGCGTCTTGATTTAGTGATAGGTGAAGACTTAGGCATTTACTTACTTCTTAGAAAATAGACGTACTCCGGGTCCGTCATCAGGGGTGCCAATAAACTGAATACCCGATTCCTCAAGCGCTCTTTGAATTGCATCTAATGTTTTCACGTTACTACTTGGTACCCCTTCGGATGCCTCCAAGCGGATCATCGTTGAAAACCCAATGCCGGATTTTGCAGCCAAATCTCTTGCGGTCCACCCCAGAATACCTCGTGCTGCCTTAATTTGACCACTTGTAATCAAGATAAAAATAGCCTAAAATAGTAACTTAGTTATCATTAAAAGTAACTAAGTTTTCTTAATGGAGATAAAAAATGCTTATTAATCAAGATTTTGCACAAATAGAGCCCAAAAGTCCAGCTAAAAGAGAATTGAAGCTGGTAAAGGGCGCAGATCTCGAGATCGAGAAATCAGATCATCGATCAGACTTAAATCGAGATGCCAAACTCCTTCAAGAAACCATCGTAAAGATTGATGGAGCCTACGCGCCTTCTACGATTCGCGCTTATCGAGCGGACTTTAATGATTTCATACATTTTTGCTATGAAAGAAATGCCAATGCCTTGCCTGCAGAACATCATTTAGTCGTTCAATATATTTATGAGTTAACAAATAGCGGTAGATCGTCTGCGAGTATTAGAAGGGCTCTTTGTGGGCTGTCAGCCATTCATAGGCTTAATCGCTTTGATGACCCAACTAAAGATCCTGATGTTATTTTAGAGATGCGAAGAATGCATCGTAAGTTAGGGCGCTCCTCTAGCCAGGCTACTAGCATCAATAAAGATGCCCTGGAAAAATTATTATTAGTCACTGATGATTCCATTAGAGGCATTCGAGATCGAGCTTTATTACTAATAGCATATGACACCCTATGCAGACGAAGCGAACTAGTTTCGTTGCAAGTTAAGGATGTAAAAATCAACAGCAAGAATGGGATAGAGACATCATCAATTCTTTTAAGAAAAAGTAAGACCGATCAAGACTCGACGGGGAAATGGCTGCACCTAAGCCAAAGAGCGCATGTAGCATTGGCTGAGTGGATGAAAGAACTTCCCGAAGGGCAGACATACCTTATTGTCGGCATTGGCCGTGGAGAAAGAATTTCATATAGAAGCCTAGGGCCCGGGCAGGTCAATCGCATCTATAAACGGATCGCGAGAAATGCCGGACTCGATGAGGTAATTATTAAAGGGATCAGCGGTCACTCGATGCGAGTGGGTGCAGCTCAAGATTTACTAAATTCTGGCGCAAGTATGCCGATCATTATGCAAAGAGGGAGATGGTCGAAGACTGATACAGTAATGAGGTATGTTGAGCATGGGTAGTCATGTAATGCAAAACTGCCCGCCTAAAGACTTGGAATAATTGAATTAGGAAATCACTATTCCGAATAAAAGACCTGCTCGTTCTTATGGTCCTCAATAAACTCAAAACGGACTGTCTTTTCAATCGCCTCCATTAGTGAAACTGGCGGAATAAACCCAGAGGACTCAATGGCTGACTCATATACTGAGTTAGCACAAAACTTTTTAACTCTAATTGCACTGATGGGAAATTTTTTACCAGCAACTTTTGCAACTAGATCAAAACTAGACCCAATCAAGAGACCAATAATGAACGGAAGTCTAAATTTAATAACAGTTGACCTATCCAATAATTTATTAACATGCGCAACCAGGGCATTCATTGTGAAATCAGGCTTATCAATATAGTTATAGATATGCACCCCTGGCTTGAAATCCAATGAATACTCCAGGAATGCTGCAACATTCTCAACATAAGCCATTGACTTTCGATTTAAACCGCTCCCAACCATGACAAATTTACCGGAAGCAATTTGTCTAAGCAAATTAAAGACATTTCCTCTATTTCTCTCACCAAAAACCACAGTTGGACGAACAATGACTAGGGAACGATTTTGAGGGTCTTCAGCCTGCCATTGTTTATAGACTTGTTCTGCTTCCAACTTGGTGCGGCCGTAGTCATTAAAAGGGGCGATCTCACCAGATTCATTAGTTCCCAGGGGGGCAAATCCATAAACAGCTACTGAACTGGTAAAAATAATTGAATTAATATTATTTGACCTAGCAACTTGGCATATATTAGCCGCACCGCATACATTTACCTCGTCATATAAAGATTTAGGAGATACATCATCTCTATGTTCAGCAGCTAAGTTAACCAACGCGTCAGAGCCAACTAAAGACTTCTGTAGAGAATCCATACTACAAACGTTTGCTAGTATAGAAATCTTAGGGAAATAAACGCTTATTTTTTTATCTACAATTGAAATAAGATATTTATTTTTTTTAACCAATCTTTCCACCAGTTTAGTACCTATAAAACCACTTCCACCAATAATGGAGACATTCATTTCTTACCCTATTTAAAAAAATTCACTAATTCTTTGCTTTACAGATAGCCCAAAGTAAAAGCATTGTAGATAAAATGCATAAAATACATTGATTTTTAGACCCCTCCTCAATACATTCCAGTGCCAAAAAAAAGCTTTAAGCTTATTGCCTGAAAGAGATCCTGCTGACACCCTATAAACCCCTAATGGCGAGTTGCCCGTAGAGTAAGCTGCGCCTGAAACTTTAATAAGGGATGCCCACATTAAATAATCTTCATGAGGTAAATTTACCTGTTGTACTAGGCCAAAGTAGCTCGAGTCGTATAATCCAGTAAGATTACCTATATAGTTTTTAACCATTATGTCATTGAAGGTAATCTTTGATTTTGTAAATACCTCTTTAAGCGATCCATTAGGTAACAATCTTAAATAGGGCCCATAGACAACTTTGTAATTATTTTCAATTGCTATATTCACTCTCAGCGTTAGAGAATAGTCAAGAAGATAATCATCGGCATCTAAGAATGCAATGTATCGACCAGATGCTTTTGATAGACCTAAGTTTCTGGCTAATCCGACCCCCTTTTTAGGATTTGGATTAATTATTAACTTTATCCTTGGATCTAAAAGTAAGTAATTTTTTATTATCTCTATACTAGAATCTTGAGATCCATCATCTATAATAATTAGTTCAAAGCTCATAAAATCTTGATTTAAAACAGAATTAATAGCTTCAGCTATTGTATTGGATGCATTTAAGCAGGGCATTATAATAGAGACAATAATATTATTATCATTAATCATAATTAATCTCGCATTTTTTCGCTGTTAAGAACTACACTTAAAAATAAAATAACTAAAGCAAATTGAATTTGTCTAGTGGGCTGATGAAATAGCACTACGGAATAAAAACCAGCATATGAATAAAAAAAATAAACCCCCACCTTTGATAGTTTATTATTAATTTTATCTTTATTTCTAAAAAAATAAGCAATAAGTGGTATTAAAAAGATAGCAAATAGGAATTGTGATAAACGGCTAAAAAAATAGTAAAAATTATCTAAAAAATAGAATAATTCATATCCTGAATAAAGCCATTTTAAGGGGAGAAGAAGTGTAAAAAATGCTCTAGATAATAAAATGAGCACTATATTGCTACTAGAACTTAAGCAAGTCGGCAAATAGCTAAATCCGCAAAATGTTGCTTCTCTTAAATACAAACCTTCTTCATAAATATTTGCTTTATTTAAGATAATATCATAATAGAATATTAAAAAAATAATCGCAAAAGAAAATATCAAGAATCTTAAATATATTTTTCCATACACTAATGCTATTGATAAATATAAAAACAAAATAACTTCATATCTTGCTAAAATAATCAATGAACTTCCAATAATAAAATATAAAAATCTTTTATAGCCAAATTTCGAAAATGATCTAAACAATATAATTATCCCAATAAATAAAAAAGATTCTTTACTGGTAATAAAAAGTAGTGGACAGAGTCCAATTAAAGCTAGACATAAAAATTTACCAATAATTTCTTTATTTATGTCTTTGTTAAAAAAATAATAATAAATAAATCCGAATAATATTGGTATAAAGGTATATTCAAAAAATATACTAATAAAATATGAAATTATAATAATCCCAATAGAATTAATTGTTGGCGTTATTTCATTTAGTACTGAAAAAAATTGGCTTAAAGGAATATTTCTTAAGCTATCCCCAAGAAAATTATAATAATATGAATCTAATAGGTAATTTTCCTGCACTCCAGAATTAATATTATATCCTATTAATGATATATATATAATATTTATTATTAAAGCTAATATTGTTGAAAATATAATAATATAATTTTTCATTAAATAATTATATTTTATTTTTAATTATTGAGTTACATACTTTAGCTAATAAATCATTAAATACTAATATGCGAGCTCTAATTCTTCTTGCAAAGGTTGGTGTATCCCAATTTTCAAATGCTACGTAATCATAGATTCTAGATAGCTTAGTTGGGCTTGCTGAATTTAGCTCAGAATTAAAATAGGCCTTCCCATAGCGAAACCAAGGGCGCTTAATAGAAATATATTTATCCTCATGCATATCTAAGCAATACGATGCGTATGTTTCATATTCGGAAAATTGCTGTGGGCTATCTACCCCAATTTTTTCTAAGATCAACTCCCACCAACAAGTATCGCCTTCCTGAATTAGATCTATTAACTCTCTCATATGTGTTGATTTGACCATCATATGCTGGCTAATGTGAGATAAACCTTGCCTTTTAATGCTTGGTAGTATTCTACTTATTGTTGAGTGATAAGGAGTATGAAACTCATTTCCATGCGTCAAGGCAGTCTTACCATTTAGAAAAAAATTGATTTTACGTATTGGAATAGTATCTGCATCCCATACTAAATAATAAGCATATTCTGGGAATTTTAATGAAAATGCCATTTTAAGAAATTGCTGTAAGTACCATCCTGGTAAGTGCGCCTCTGACCACCCTGAAATGCTAAGAGTTAATTTTTTAGATACCTCATTAAATGATAGGCCAGCTAAGATTAAGCGCTCATCTATGACCCTTACAGTCACATTTGATGGATATTGCAAGGACTGAGCATTTCTAATGTCTCTTTCCGGGCATATCACAAAATAATTCTCAAAATTACAATGCTCACTGAGATTCTTAATAACTGCAGGCAGGTAATTTAATTTGCCACCCTCTACAACAAGTACAACTGGTATCTTTTCGCTGTTCACTTAATAAATCACTTAACTGCTAGATAATTTGTTGTCAAAAAAACCTCATCTAACTCCGTATATCTATTAATTTTTTTCAGCCATAAAGGTGTAATCCGATAAATTTTGTACTTATATGATTCTGTTAGTAAATACCAAAAATCCTGAAAGTAATTCCGTGTATCGATATTGCAGCCCCCAAATTCAAATTGAATGCATTTAATTAGCCCATTCGACAATAACGCTTCTGCTCCTTTCAGCACGTCTAATTCGTGACCCTCTACATCAATTTTTAAAAAGTCTATTCCGGTTATTTTTCTTCCTTGAACATACTCGTCAAGAGTTTTTATATTAATATCTTCAGAATCACTCATATAGATATCAAAGTGATCTAACCGACGCTTAGTTAAACTATTTAGGCCTGATAAACTAGGGGCTTTATGTAATTGAGCAGATCCAGAGCTAGAAGATAAGGCAAATTGATTTATGTATAGATTGAATGGCAATTCATGATTAAAAGAATAATTAGTAACTAACTCGGATGATGGTTCGAATATGTGGAGCTCTGAAATTTCTTCTGAAAATTTCTCAATTAACCCCCTAGTATAGATACCTTTATTAGCGCCAATATCGAAAAGTACTCCCCCTCTAACAAACTTACTCACCGCATTAATTTCTTGTTTAATTGAAGATTTACCGTAACCTTTGCCTTGTAGCCAAAGTGCAAATCTTATTAAATCATTGACCATTATTCTTCCAATACTTTATACATATAATTAATAATATTAATGCAGAGGTTATAACCCATGAAGTACTATATGCATTACCAATGCCAAGCACTCCTTCTTGATACCATAGCATAGATAAAAAGAAATAAAGTAGCATCCAAAAAATTCCTATTAATGCCGCCCCAAGAGCCATGCCCTCGAAAGAAAATAAAATTCGCAAAGAAATTACACTCAATACCATCGCAACCATTCCAAACGACATGTGTTGTAATAATTTAGAAACTACTGTGACTTCGTTTGCTTGAAACGCTCCCCTCCCGTATAACAGCTCGACAATCGGCTCTGAAAAAATTGCTGTCAGCATAGCCAAAGTGATTGCTATTAATCCAACAAAAATCACTGTACGTAAAAAAAGTATTCTTGAATCAAGAAATTTTTTTTTCGTATTTAACTCTGTAATGCGAGGAATGACAACCGCAGAAGCTCCAGCGACGGCAAGAGTACCTATACCTATTATTAGACGCTGAGCATACCCTAGCGAGGAAAGAGCACCATCGCCTATTTGGGGGGCCCAATATGCGTCTACTACTGCATATGCAGAAAAACAACTTATTGCCATTGCGGTTAGCGGCGACCGAAAAGCAAGTATCGATAGCTCTTTCCATAGGATCTTCTTCCATGGCAATGGAAACAAAAAATTTCTCAGCAGATAAATGCTTATTAGTGTGGAGAATAGCGTTCCCAATACTAATCCAATGAGAAGAAGTTCAATTCTGGGATGGTTTGCATTCGTTATTAATAAAATTATCATTCCCAAATAGGGTAACAATGCAAGCAATGCTGAAACAATATAATTTTTTACAGAATTAAGCATAGCAGCAAGACAGCTATTAATAATTTGAAATGCTGACGCTAACCAAGCAAGAGTAATGAGGGACTCTAAGTTTTCATAAAAACGTATTGGGGAGTTGATAGGTAACGCCAATATTTGTAATTTACTTATAACGCCACCGAAAAGCAAAACTAATGCAGCTAAAAAAATTATCCCTATAAAAATAGACCCCATTAAGCGGGCGTGATTTTGGGAATCATCTACTTGCCGTACTAAATGGGGAACTAAATCAAAACTTAATATTGCAGCCAGTAGTCCCGATATAACTGTAGGCAAGCTTATTATAAAAAAGTAAGTATCAACTGCCTCACTAATACCAAAAAATTTAGCCAGAATCAGCTGTACTAAAAAGCCCAATGTACTACCGCTGACTGCAAAAAATGTAACTAGAA
Organism: Polynucleobacter sp.; assembly: GCA_044340835.1. Taxonomy (GTDB): domain Bacteria; phylum Pseudomonadota; class Gammaproteobacteria; order Burkholderiales; family Burkholderiaceae; genus Polynucleobacter. Next base: position 26,385 of record JBIISV010000002.1, on the reverse strand, counting down.
TGGAAGAGCGAATCAATTAAAAAATGCTCGGAATAAATATTTAGGGCGTTCTAATAGGCGCACCAGCAGCAGAAACTTACGAATAAACGGGTGTTTAGATTTATAAAAGCCTCTTTTTTCAAAATCTATAACAATTCCATTGGCTGCAAATACACCCCGAATCGAAGGCAACCACTTTCCCTTAATAATTCCTGTATGTAGATAATCTATTGCAGGGCCGCCGTCTTCTTTTGCATAATTTGCACACAAGAAAAGTTCATTTCTGCGTAAAGAGCGAAAGGTTCCAAAAATCTCAAACATCCATCCATTCTCTTCACTTTGAAGATAAGACTTTAAAGTATCTACTCGCCACAGTGCAGCTTGAGTTGAAATTCTATATTTTGCGTTCTGTCTAATTTTTAGATAGTCTTTCATCCCATATTCTTCATGGGGTCCGAGACTGCCATGCTGCGTCAGTGCTATATGCTTCACTTCATCATGTAACTTCATATAATTAACAGCTGTAGAAATAACATCATGTCGAACTGGTTGATGTATAAAATAATCCTCTTGGAAATAGACAACAAGAGGCGTTTTAATCTGCTCTAACGCCGCCATTAAGCACTCACTCCAAGTAAGTCTATTCGCAGATTCACCTTGAACAACAGTGCAATGTATATTTAATTGAGAATATTCCCATCTTTTTTTTTCGGTATTAAGAAATATTGACGCACTACAATCTGGCCAATATTTAGAAAAAAGAGTAAAAAATGGATCCCAACAGTCTTCAAAACCATCGGAGGAATTAACTAATACTGAATAATCAATAGATTGACTTAATATTTTTCCTGAATTATTTAGCATATTTTAAAAATTTGAATTCCTCGAGTAGTAAGCGTAAATATATATTTACTTAGTAATCACACAAACTATATTGGGGGTCAAAATCTGCGCCTTAATGCCAAATGCTCTTAAAGAAAAATTTGTGAATGTACTATAAAAAAACCAAAAAAATAATGCCAATAAATCTAAAGGACTCCGTGGATAAGAAAATGGCTCTCTATAAAAATCTATAGAGGAAAAATTATTTTTATGTACTAATTGAAAGACGCTTTGCTGATTAAGTGCCGTAACATGCGTTGCATCGCCATAATAGTTAGGCATAGCTAGTGGGGAAGCCATGTTTGGCACTCTGAATACTATCTTTCCATTCGGTTTTAAAGCATTCATTGCCAGACAAAATAATTGATCCAGGTCTTTGTATGGGATGTGCTCAAAACAATCCATTGATATTATTAACCCAACACTATCTTTTTCAGCTGACACAAAGTACTCATTCGCCAAAATATGTAAGATTGTTAGCTTTTCGGACACAAATCTATAGGTTTCGGACGGTTCAATTCCAATTAAATACTTATAACCAGCCTCTTGCATTTCAAACATCAAACTGCCGTCGCCGCACCCTAACTCTACAATCAGATCTGTTTTGGCAACTTTAAAATACTTAAAATATCTGTTTTTCAATCCAAAAAATCTTGCGATTGCTTTGATTCTTCTTGATTTATTATTTGATGAGTTAAGAGTGTTTTTGTAATTACCATAATTTTTATAATCAATTTTCATATATAAGGATTAACTCTCATGAATACTCACAATAACCAAAGACTGCTAACACCAATAACATATCGATTAAGTCCTGATATCACTATTAAGCCCGCTAATGCCCGATCCCGAACGCTAACTTTTACTCCATCCCTATAATCAGAATGCTTTAACTGCTTCATTTTTCAGTTTAGCGATCATTTTACGACCCATTGCAATCAATAGACCCAGGAAGAGTCCACCAAATAATCCTGCGGCAAGGATATTTGGTTTTTTGGGGGAGATAGGAATATCACCCGCATAGATCGGAGAGACTAGGCGCGTGGCACGATTTTGGTTGGAGGTGACGACATTTTTAAGTGCGGTGATTTCATCAAGTAAATAGCGGATCTCATCTCGGGTTGAGAGGTACGATGCACCCATGGCTGAGCCAGACTTGTCGGCCTTGGCTACTAGGTCCTTCGCTTTTGCTAGGCGTTCAATATCGTCATCTAATTTGACTTTTGCCTCAGCAATAAAAGGGGCCACAATCAGTGACTGAGTAGTTTTAATGAGCTCAAAAATCGCTAAATTACACTGCTCAGCCGCCTGGGGTGAAAGACCAAAGGTCTTGAGCTCGACCACGTTAGCAACGCCTTTGGGGATCGCCAACTTAATCGACTTGCTTAGCGTCAGGGTCGAATTAACTTGGTCCTGGAGGCCGCAGGCAGCTATCACTTGCGGCGTAAAGCTGGTTGGCGAGGACATACGGGCGATCAGAAGTGATGGCTCCTCGATATTGATGCCCAAGGGATTAATGTTGTTGTTGTTGTTGTTGTTGTTGTTGTTGTTGTTAGCGGCGCCAATTTGTGCCATGGCGATTTGGGCGATCGCCTCATATTTTTTTGGGGTTATTACCAAATAGGCTATTGCAGCGGCAACTCCTAGTACGCCAAACATAAGAATTGTTTTATAGGCCCCGTTTAAAAATTGCAGGATGTCGATGAGAGAGATTTCGGATTCATCCGATCCATTTGAGGCATTCGATGATGTTTCCCTTGGATTTTGGTTATTTGACATCTTCACTAGGCCTAAATGTGTTTTTTCTTATTGTATCGCCTTAGTCTCTTGGCACCTATCTTCTCGTTATAAAGATTGGAATTAGCATTTATACAGTGGCTAGAAGCTAGCACCGTGCGGGGTATTGCTTGAACTTAGCTGGAGCACAGAACTCCTTTTATCTAAAGCCCGAAAACTAGCTCTAAAGCTAATCCTGATGTAATGACCTAGTGATCATTTAGGCCATAACTAAGGTGCCGACTGAGGTGCTGAATTAGGCACCATTTCCGATGAAAGTACCGCAGCCAAGCCAGCACTCAAGGCAATCCAAAAGATGAGGGCATCAAAAAATACTCTTTGGGAGATCTCTGTGGTGAACCAGATCATGAAAGAGGCTAACAAAATCCATCGGCAAGCATTAGCCCATGAGGTCATTGTCTTAAAGGAACCCTCGCCTAACAGCGTATAGGCGCCCAACATGGCCGCCCATACCAATATTAGCCCCGGCACACCCATCCCTAAGGCGAAATCGAGCCAGCCGCTGTGACTTTGGCGTAAAGAGGACTCCGGCCAGCTCTGCTTTGCAAGCGTGCCAAAAGACTCTTCAATCAGGCCATAACCAAGAGGGTTATCAGCAAGCAAGGAGAGTCCCACCTTGCCCCAGGCTATCCGTTCATAGTTTGTGATGGATACCACTTTATTAAGCTCGTTGTTAGGGTAGCCCTTGGCACCAAAAAATTTCCAATGGTCATACGAATCTGTATCGATTGCAATATGAGCATCTGCTACAAACGTTCTCCAGGATTCATTTTTTTGAACATGATTTACCAGAAATATTGCCGCCAAAGCTAATGTCACTGCTATGAATAAGACTTTTTTCTTCCAATGCTGCTTAAAGTTCGAGAGCAACAAAAGCGCAGTAAAAATCACCAGCAATAAGGTGCCATAGATCACCCCGTTTTTAATGTTTTCTCCGTGGAAGACAAAAAAGATGGCAGGAATACTGAGTACATAAATGGCATTACTCCAGCTCAACCAAAGATGATTACGGATATTGAGGAGTAACTGTCCAAGCGCAACCGCAAGTGTGGGCAGGGTAAAACAAACATAACTTGTTTTAGCAATGTAGAAAGTGTGTGCACCACCATACAATCTCAAATACTCGGGAACCAGTAAACCCCAGGACTGTCCATAGTGCGTCAAGATGTATTTCAGGAGATAGATCAGGGTTGGCGCAATCAGACCTAAATACAAGAGGGGCCAATATCCTCTTCGCTTCTGAAGACCTACTTGAGCTAAAGCTAAGCCAAGACCTAGGGCAAAAATAGCACCCAAGGCAGTTCGCTTCCAAATGGTCTTGAACTCACCTAACTGTAAATCTACATTGGAGCTCAAAAAAAGTAGGTGAAAAATTGCCCATCCAAATATACCTAATACGAACCAGACTGGTATGGCAGATTTTTTTACCAGTAGCGCTCTGAAAAGAATGATTTCATATAAACCTAGAGCCGCCCCCACTATCAGACAAACATGCCTGAGGTAGATGGTCTCTGGAAGAATCCAAATCGCATAGAGAATTGCAAAAAGAACTAACTGCACCTGCACCATATGACCAAGCAGTGGTGAATGAGAGCTACCCTGAGGCAAAGATGAGGAAGTCAATTTCGTAGTCAATTACGCTGTTAATTGCATTAGCAAATTACTGAGCTAAAAATGCTTGGTAAGCCAAACTCAAACCCTGGTCTAGACCCACATCAGCCTGCCATCCCAACTGATTTAACTTACTCGAATCCATCCACTTTCTGGGGGCGCCATCGGGCTTGGTTGGATCAAAGCTAATAGCTCCCTGATAGCCAGTAGCCTTTGCCACTGCATGGGCTAATTCATGAATGGTGACATCACTTCCAAAGCCGACATTAATATGACTTTGCATAGGCTGCGTGTGCTGATCGTAGATTGATTTATCTAAGTCCATCACAAAAACGGATGCGGCCGCCATATCATCCACATAGAGAAATTCTCGTCTTGGTGTGCCTGTACCCCAAATGACTACTTCAGGTGCATTAGCAACTTTAGCCTCGTGGAATCGCCTAATCAAGGCCGGAATCACATGGCTGTTCTCAGGGTGATAATTATCCCCAGGGCCATAAAGATTGGTTGGCATGACTGAGCGGTAATCAATGCCATGACTATCACCATACTGACGGTTATAGCTTTCACACATCTTAATACCGGCAATTTTGGCAATCGCATAGGGCTCATTTGTTGCTTCTAACTTGCCAGTAAGTAACGCTTCCTCACTCATGGGCTGTGGGGCTAGCTTAGGATAAATACAACTAGAACCCAAAAAGAGGAGCTTTTTAACTCCATGGACAAAAGCTTGATGAATGACATTGTTTTGCATCATCAGATTTTGGTAAATGAACTCTGCTGGGAAAGTGTTGTTGGCATAAATGCCGCCTACCTTGGCTGCAGCTAAATAGACTTGATCCGGCTTCTCAGCTTGAAAAAAAGTTTGTACAGCGGCTTGATTAGTGAGATCCAACTCGGCATGAGTACGAGTGACGAGATTGTTAAAGTCCTTGGCTTGAAGATTTCTGACAATGGCTGAGCCCACCATACCGCGATGGCCGGCGATATAGATCTTTTGATTTAGGTCTTGATTCAAATCTTGATGCGGATCTTTATTCACGTTGATAATTTTTATAATTAGTCTTTGGCTTTTTTACTTTTTTACTTTTGATTCTTTACTCTTCAATTCTCTTTACCTACCGCTACAGCGTAACCATGCTTACTCAATAAAGCATGCTGCCTAGCTTGATCTAAATCATTGGCTACCATCTCTACAATCATTTGATCTAGGGTAATTTCTGGAACCCAGCCAAGTTTCTCTTTAGCTTTAGTAGGATCGCCTAAGAGCGTTTCTACTTCAGTAGGACGATAGTAGCGCGGATCAATTTGTACAATCACATCGCCTACTTTTAAGGCTGGGGCTTTATCGCTATTAATGGCAGTAACAATGGCTTTTTCATTTTCGGCAGTGCCTTCAAACTTCAGAGTAATACCCAATTGCCCTGCGCTGCGAGTAATAAACTCTCTCACGGTAAATTGCACACCAGTGGCAATCACAAAATCTTCTGGCTGATCTTGTTGCAACATCAACCATTGCATGCGGACATAGTCTTTGGCATGACCCCAGTCACGTAAGGCATCGATATTGCCCATGTAAAGACATTTCTCTAAACCTTGCGCAATGTTGGCTAGGCCACGGGTCACTTTACGGGTCACAAAGGTTTCACCACGGCGTTTGGACTCGTGGTTAAACAAAATACCATTACAGGCATACATGCCATAGGCTTCACGGTAGTTCACGGTGATCCAATAGGCGTAGAGTTTCGCTACGGCGTAAGGACTACGCGGATAAAAAGGGGTGGTCTCTTTTTGGGGGATTTCTTGTACCAAGCCATAGAGCTCAGAAGTTGATGCTTGATAAAAGCGGGTCTTTTTCTCTAGGCCCAAAATACGAATGGCTTCTAACATGCGAAGCGGTCCCATTGCATCAACGTCAGCCGTGTACTCAGGAGATTCAAAAGAAACGGCTACATGAGACTGCGCACCGAGGTTGTAAATCTCATCAGGTTGGCATTCTTGAATGATGCGTACTAAGTTGCTGGTATCCGTTAAATCACCGTAATGCAGAATGAGGTCTGGATGATTGACATGCGGATCTTGATAGAGATGATCAATGCGCTCCGTATTAAAAGAAGAAGCGCGGCGCTTGATACCATGAACAATGTAGCCTTTTTCTAACAGAAACTCCGCTAGATAGGATCCATCTTGGCCAGTAATACCAGTGATTAAGGCGACTTTTTGTGTATTGCTTACATTTGTCATATTGAACTCGTATTTTTCTAAACTTAACTTCTACCGTAGGTATCTTCAAACCGCACAATATCGTCTTCACCAAGATAGCTACCGGACTGCACTTCAATAATCTCTAGAGCAGTTTTACCGGGATTAGCCAAGCGATGGGTTTGGCCTTGTGGAATATACGTACTTTGATTTTCTGTCAGCGTAATCACTTGATCGCCATTGGTAATCTCTGCAATACCTTTCACCACAATCCAATGCTCGGCGCGGTGATGATGCATTTGCAAAGAAAGGCTAGCGCCTGGCTTTACCTGAATGCGCTTGACTTTAAAGCGCTCCCCTTCATCCACACTGTCATACCAACCCCAGGGCCTTGCCACTTTACGATGCAAGTTTTTTTCTTCCCGCTGCTGCTGCTCTAATTGATTAACGATACTTTTAACATCTTGACTATTGGCGCGATCGGCAACCAAGACAGCATCGGCAGTTTCAATAATCACGAGGTTATTCACACCCACCGTACTTACCAAACGACTACTCGCGTGAACCAATGAGTTATGGGTGTTGCTCAGCAAAGTATCGCCACTAGTGACATTACCGCCCTCATCTTTTTTACCCACTTGCCAGACTGCATCCCAAGCACCCAGATCATTCCAGCCGGCATTAAGTTCAACCATCTTGACAGTGAATTTACTTGAGTTTGGGCATTTTTCAATCACAGCGTAGTCAATTGATTCGCTCGGAATCGATTTAAATATTTCTTTATCTGGGCGAATGAACTGGGCATCAGCAGAGGGATCCATCGTTCTAGCAACCCACGCCGTCTCAGTGGCGCCCAAGATATCCGGACGAAATTCTTTTAAAGCAGCTAACCAAGTACTCGCACGTAAAACGAACATGCCGCTATTCCAGAAATAATGGCCATGATCTAAATAGGTTTGAGCGGTCTTAGCATCGGGCTTTTCTGCAAACTGTTCAACCGTAAATTCACCAAAGGCGCCCTGAGCGCCACCTTTTTTAATGTAACCATAACCGGTCTCTGGCGATGTGGGCGTGATGCCCAAGATCGCAATCGTTTTTTTATTCTCATCAGATACAACTACATTGATGCAATCTTGCAATGCTTTAGTAAATACTGCGCTATTTTGAATGGTTTGATCTGCTGGTGTAATTACCAAAATGGGATCAGCAGATGTGGAAACACTGTCAGCACTTTGCTCACTGGCATGCAGCGCAGCTAGGGTCAGCGCTGGGGCAGTATTACGGCCGATGGGTTCAAGTAATAGTGTTGCCTTTACTTGGGGCAATTCTCGTAATTGGTCCGTTACTAAAAAGCGATGCTCTTCATTGGTCACAATAAGCGTTTTGCCCATGGCAATAGAAGCTTGAGCATATGCAGCATCTCCAACATTCAGAGTATTTAACCGCTCCACTGCCTGCTGAAAGAGGCTGTTTGCTGAACCATCGCCCGATAGCACCAAAAACTGCTTAGGAAAGCCAGCACGGGATAGCGGCCAAAGACGGGTGCCAGAGCCACCACACAGAATGACAGGCACAACTGAAATGGCTGGAATAACTGAACCTGTGACTGTCATAAATGTTTCAGCAATATCTTTATGCTTTTAATGAGGAAGACTCGATTTTATAGGTTTATTAGTGCCATCTGAGCTTATTGGGGTTTACACAGCTTTACTCATATTCAATAGAATTGAGCCTGTGCGGCCCATGATTAAAAATCGCACTCTAAAGCCCAGTCATTAGCAATATGCAACACTGTGAAGACTGGATTTGCAATCAACACTATAGGAATCAGCCATGTCCTCAGCTACCACCCCCAAAATCAATGTTCGCAACTCTGTTGTAGAGTGCGCCCAATCCCTTAAGAAAGAAAATACAGGGAAATATCATAATTACGGCATTAAGGACTGCATTGCCTCCATAGCAGCAACAAAGCAAAAATGATTTAAGCACCTGTTTTTAAAGGATTAAATGAGATTATTGGGGTAGTGTTTAGCGGTTAAAGACTAGAATCTACCCCAAGCGTAAGCTTATCCAAAAGCACCTTTAATTGATAGTGAGCGCTTACTTTTAATCAAAGAATACCTAAAAAATAGGCAGATTGAATGGATTCCACCAGAGCTCGCTAGAAGCTCCACCTCCTGATTCACTGATTCTCTGATTCACTGATTCACTGATTCTCTGATTCTCCGCTCTACCTAGGCCAAATCCTAAAGAGCATAGCCTCATCAATAGTTATAAAAAATAATAGTATATTTGTACTACATCAAATCAATTTAGAGGATCCCCCATGGAGAAGCAAATGATCTTAAGAGCGGCTACATGCTTTTGCGTTGCCGCCTTTTTAACAGCCTGCGGTGGGGGTGGTGGAAGCAGCTCTAGTAGCACTTCAACAGCAACTGTAACTACGGCTACTCTTTCAGGAACTGCGGCTGCAGGAGCGCCCATGGATGGCGGTACCGTCACAGTGAAAGATTCAACTGGTGCCTTGGTAGGCACCACCACAACGAACCCCGATGGTTCATACACACTGAACTTCGATCCAAAAAACTTTACTGCTCCTTTTGTGATTTCTGCAAGTGGCAGTATCGGTGGTGGATCAGAAACTTTTATCAGCGTCCAACCCACTGCTCCAATCCCTGGCGCCACTCAAATCGTGAACGCAACCCCAGTGACCCATGCGATTGCATCCAGAATCAGTAGTACTGGCAACCCATATGACTTAGTTGATGCGATTGCTACTCAAAAGAGCAATATCACGGCCTCCAACTTAAGCACTGTAGAAAAAGCCTTTAGGACCTTCTTAGAAGATCATCTCACCAGTGTTGGATTAAACAACTCTTACAACCTGATAAGCGATGCCTTTAGTGCTAAGTTTGACAAACTATTGGACAACGTGAAGTTTGATGTATCTCCTAGTGGCGTGATCAGCGTTAGCTCTAGTGCCGGACAAGCTGTCAATGATCTAGGCGATGCAACTATTACACCAAACCTCTTAAGCCTAGCGGCTTCAGCCAAAACAGCTGTGATTGCCGCCAATACCAACCCATCAGCAACAGATAAGGCCAATATTCCTGCGCCACCTGCCAATACTGTTGCTATTGGTATCGATGTGTTTGAAACCATTCGCACATCTCTAAATGACTGCATGAAATTGCCTGCAGCTAGTCGTGCAACCAGCTCTGTATGTAATCAATACATCATCCCTAGCTATAAGCATGATGGCAAAACGATTACTCAAGAATTTGGTCAATATGGCTCCATTGACTTTACCAGTACTGGCAATGATGGCATGCTCTTTAAGATACCTGAAATTCTCAGGCAGATTGATATGACCAAAGATGCAGAAGTGCTAGTAGTTCGTCTCAGCGGCCTTCGCAAGGATGGCACTACCAGAGAGATTACATCTGTTGTCAAAAACAATGCTAGCGGCGCCAATACGGGCTGGAAATTAGTTGGCAATCAGCGTGAATTCAATACCAGCATCAGTGCATCGGTAACTAAACGGATCAGCGCAGGCGGGGAAAATACTAGTCGCTATGAAAGTAGCTTAAGTGCCTATATTCAAAGGAATGAAGATATTGAATCTGTGAAAGTGACTGGGCCCGGACTTCCAAGCGCCGGAATATTTTTGAGGAACCGGACTGGATGTGATTTCTTAACCATTGTTCCGTTTAAGCTCGATGGAGTCACATTGGTTGATCCAAACACAGCAAGCACTAATGATGCCTATAGTAATCAAACTGTACCGTGCGCCACTCTTTACAGATTTCAAGCTGCAAAAATAAGTGATGGCACACCGATTACTCCTAGCTCTAGCCAGTGGTTATTTGCAAACCCACAAAAGACTGACGCTCAGGTGTTGGCAATCAAAGCAAATGATGTTTACACATTTGAAATCACTAAAACAAACAATGACAGGGTGATTTACTTGAATCGCTTGCGTGCTAAGCCAATCACTATTAAAGAGGTTCCTAAAATTAAGTTTGTGGACTTTACCTCTGAGACAAACGACTTAATGAATGCATCTAGCCCAAGGTTTTTCAATGGTGGCAATGCTCCAAAAATTGCATGGACTACCCCCATCAATACAGCCTTACCATCTTTGGTATCGTTCTTCCACCCTGCTGGAACAGACCAAATGAATGTACCTTATGGCAGCTCATTCAGTACTGTTTTATGCTCTAACAACGCTCAATGCAATGGATCAAACTATAAGCCGATCACTCTGACAACATCATCTCAGTATTTTTTCCAGGTGATAGCACGGAATCGTTACGATCTGCAAATTCATACTCAATTAGTCAGATAAATCATCTTGCCACACCAAATAAAAATGCCACCCGAGGGTGGCATTTTTATTACTCGCCTATTGAAAGCGAATGTACTTTTGAGCTCAGTTAAGCCTTCTTAGCCCAAGCACTGCACCAGCCTGGACCAGCAACTTGCTTAGCACCAAACAATGAGCAACCACCAGCAGCAGAACCTGCTTTGCCTTGATACAAAGCGCAGTTGCTACAGATTTGACCAGCAGCATATTTTGGATACTTTGCCTTATCTACCTTAGAGGCATCTGCTTTGTAACCTAAGGCTGCAGCTTGTGGATCCGTTTCGGCAACCATCGCTTGAGCTTGAACTGTTCCGTTCAAAGCCAAGGTGCAAGCACCAGCAGCAGACAAAATCATAAATTGGCGACGACTATTTTTCATATGAACTCCAGAAAGTAAAAAAACAAAATTGCTAACTGACTGGATCATAGAGCAGATCGAATTACTCGACAATTAGCGCTCTAAGCAATTGATTTCAATCACTATTTTGTTGAGAATTATTCTCAAAGAAAAACTTGAATAAGTTTAAAGATGCTTCAGACCCTCAAGGCTTGCTAATACCAACCCTTGAGGTTCATGCAGCCGATACGTTGCTTGATATGCATCCCTGACCCAGCCTCTGGGTAGGCCCTTGCACAATCTAATGCATCCTGCTGAAAAGTGGCTTTATTGTTTTTAGCGGGATCGCGATTCACATTAGGATATGAAGAGCAGGCCAGCAAAACAGAGACTACTAGCAAAGTAGCTACAGCCTTCAGAGAGCCATGTAGTGAAGCGAAGCTCTTCATTTGCACGACTTTATCGCTTATCCAGAAGAGATAGGAACTCTCGACGTAAATTCGAGTCCTTCAGAAAGGCACCACGCATCACACTATTGACCATCTTCGAGTCAGGATCTTTAACGCCGCGCCATTGCATGCAAAAGTGATCTGCTTCCATCACGATCGCTACACCAACGGGCTTGATTTTTTTCTCAAGCATATCGGCCAACTCCACCACCGCCTCTTCCTGAATTTGTGGGCGACACATCACCCATTCTGTTAATCGCGAATACTTTGATAAACCAATCAGGGCAGACTCTTTGCTCGGTAAAACACCAATCCATACTCGGCCCATGATGGGGCACAGGTGATGTGAACAAGCGCTGCGAACCGTAATCGGACCAATAATCATCAACTCATTTAAGCGGCTCACGTTCGGAAATTTAGTTAAGGTGGGCTGCTCAACATAGCGGCCATTGAATACCTCTTTAACAAACATCTTGGCTACACGTTGACTCGTATTATTGGTGTTGTGATCACTCTCTGTATCAATCACCAAACTCTCTAGAACTGCCTGCATTTTTTCTGCAACCTCATCCACCAGAGCGTCTAGCTCGCCGGGCTCAATAAATTTAGAGATATTGTCATTTGCATGAAAGCGTGCCTTTTGTGCCTCGATACGCCGACGAATGACCACTGATAAAGGAATACCAGCATCGCTTTTTTTCGGGGCCGCTTTCTTTGCGGGTATAACGCTAGAAGATTTTTTGACAGGAGTCTTGCTAGCAGTCTTGGCAGGAGTTTTTTTAGTAGGCATGGGTATTTATTAAAGAGATTTTTGATGCATTAAATTTGAAAGAAGATTGTCACTACGCAAGCTAAACCGAGCAGCCACACGATGGATCGCGTAGTTGACCAATTCGCTAAATAGCAAATGAGATAAGCAATCCGAGTAGCCACAAACCCTAGGGCCAACAGATCGATTCGGTCTGGTGGTGCATTTGCAATAGATGCAATGATCACTGCGGCAAAAAATAAGGGCAGAGATTCAAAGAGGTTGGCTTGAGCCGCATTAGCGCGCGCCCGAAAGCCTGTCTGTTTTGCCAGCCACTGCCTAGGCATGCCATTGTCGTAACCCTCAAAGCCTTTTTTAGCAATTCCAGCAGCTACGATCGGAAATACTCCCATGAAAAGAACACACCAATATGCGATTGTCATGACTGGCCTTGTGTATTTGAGAAGTCTTTAGATGGTGTTTTTTTCTTTGAACCAATACGTGATTCTGTGCCATTCATGAGATTGCTGATGTTGCTACGATGACGCCAAATCAATAGTGAGCACACCAAGACCAAGGCAAGCGCCATTGGCTGAAAGCCAAACAAAAATACAAAATAGATCGGGCCAAACACTGCAGCTGCCAAGGCAGCTAAAGAGGAGTAACGCATGAATGTGGCAACAATAATCCAGGTACTTAATGTTGCTAAACCGAGTATCCAGTTGATGCCAAACAAAATTCCGCAGGCAGTAGCAACGCCTTTGCCCCCCTTAAAACCATGGAAAACAGGAAATAAATGTCCCAAGAAAACTGCGACTACTACTCCGCATAACGCCCAAGAACTCAGTGTTGAGCTTAAAGACGCATCGCCCAACAAGAGGCGGCCCAACATCACAGCAAAAAACCCCTTAAGCGCATCCCCGATCAAAGTGAGAGCCGCTGCCAGCTTATTACCGGTTCGCAGAACGTTAGTAGCGCCTGGATTACCAGAGCCATAAGAATGGGGGTCGGGCAAACTCATGCATTTACTCACCACCACCGCAAATGAGATCGAACCAATCAGATAAGCGGCAGGGATGAGCAAAAGATCGAGGGTTAAATTCATGGTCCTATCTTAAACACTTCCCTAAACAAAGGTTTTTAACTAGCGGGAATCAAGCCCTTGCTATATACTAGTGCTATATACGTTGGGAGATACCATGGCAATTGCGATTACAACCGTATTCACGAACAATAGAACTCAGGCAGTCAGATTGCCTGCAGAGGCCCGTTTGCCTGATGAGGTGAAAAAGGTCATTGTCCGTACTCGCGGTCGCGAACGAATTATTACCCCGCTTGAAAATACCTGGGATCACTTTTTCCTCAACGGCCCAGCCGTATCTGAGGACTTTATGAATGAGCGGGGGAAACAAAAACCGGTTGAGCGCGAAGATCTTTAATGCTCAAGTATTTATTAGATACCAATATCGTGATTTACGTGCTCAAACGTAGACCCGCTGCAATACTAAATATTTTTAACACCAACGCAAGTCGAATGGCGATTTCAAGCATCACCTTATCTGAATTAATGTATGGCGCAGAGAAGAGCGTCCATGTTGATAAAAATTTAGAGGCAATCGAAGAATTTATTAGCCATCTGGATGTACTGCCTTATGACGCTAAGGCTTCTTTGCACTACGGTCAAGTTAAAGCTTCATTAGAGAAGAAGGGTGAAATCATTGGAGAAAATGATATTCATATTGCAGCCCATACGATCAGCCAAGGACTCATCTTAGTAACTAACAATTTGCGTGAATTCAAAAGAGTCTCAAACCTTGCTCTAGAGAATTGGATCGATTCTTAACTTTTCGCGAAAGCGGAGCACCGTTGGGATGGAGAGGAATTAATATTTTTCAGCTATGGCTCACGCTGCCTGCAGCACATCAGAGACCCAAGCATTAATACTTTTTCCAGACGCTTGCGCAACTCTCGCTACTTTTGCATGAATTTCAGGTGTAATACGCAACATTAACTTTCCAGAATATGGTTTTTGTGGCTTTACACCATGTGCTACAGACATTGTGATGTACCCATCCACAGCCAATTCGAAAGCATTAATTAACTCTGAAACAGACTCGCCATGAAAAGAGACGATATCCGTAATGCCGGTCAAGTGGCCAACAAAAATACGGTCCTCAACATCAAATTCAATGTTGGCGGAATAGTTTTTATAACTTAGCGGTTTGTTCATGGCTTAACTCCTATCAGAACCAAAAAACTTTGAACATCTTTTACTTGATACCTCTTTGCTTCTTTGCCAGGATGAGGCCTGTGTAAATCTAATCGATGATTATTCATCAAAAAACTTACCCTAGAGCCCTCACCTTCAACACATTGACTACCGACTGCCACTAACAATAATTCAATCTTTCGCCACTCTATTGTTGCTGAAGTGGGTTTAGCAAACACGGCTTGCAAAGTTTTTTGGTGTTTGCTGTTCATTGCTTAAATGATATCATAAAATGATATCATTTAGCAACCTTAACCCCTAGGGTGATGTTGCTGATGAATCGACTTTAGACGCTCTCTAGCCACATGGGTGTAAATCTGGGTAGTGGAGATGTCAGCATGCCCCAACAGGAGTTGTACCACCCTTAAATCCGCCCCATGGTTGAGTAAATGGGTAGCAAAAGCATGGCGCAAAGTATGTGGGGATAAGGCAACCGGAATATTGGCAATCGTGGCATAGCGCTTAATCAGCGCCCAGAAGGCCTGACGAGTAAGGCCTGTACCCGTATGCCGCCCGACGAACACGGCATCTGAAGTCTTACCTTCTAACAGTGGTGTTCTACCCTCTGCCAAATAGCGTCGTAGCCACTCACCTGCTTCTCCTCCGAACGGTACTAAACGCTCTTTGCCACCCTTACCATTCACGATTCTGACAACACCTTCATTCAAGCCCAGTGCCACTGTCTTTAAGGAGACGATTTCTGAAACGCGCAAGCCACTGGCATACATTAATTCCAGCATGGTGCGATCGCGTAAGCCCAATGATGTCTCTATATCTGGAGCATTGAGCAAAGCGCTCACTTGATCTTCACTCAGAGTCTTCGGAAAACGTAAAGCTTGTTTAGCAGCACGCAGGCCAATGCAAGGATCACTCTTGACTAAATTAATTCGTAAAGCATGACGGTAAAAACGCTTGAATACCGTAAGCCTACGATTGGCAGTAGTCGCCTTATCAGCACGGCGATGCGCGATGTAAGCAGTTAAATCTTTTTCGGTAACACCGTAGAGATCAATGCCAGAATTTTTTTGAAGCCACTGAGCCAAGAGCAATAGATCTCGGCGATAGGCAGACAAACTATTTTGCGCTAAGCCATCCTCCAACCAACAAGCATCACAGAAGCGCTCAATAGCCTCTTGGCTTACGGGTGAAAGTGATGGGGTCGAATCCAAGTCAGGAGTCATGATCGAATCCCACTTTAGTCTTCCTGGCGCTTTAAATCGCGATAGAAATTCTCATGCGGACCAAAGGTCAAGAGCTTCACACTCTCTTCATCTAAGATGCGATACGCAAGCAAACATGGCTGCTGAAAAAGTCGAAACTTAAACACTCTAACCCCCAATAAATCTCCGACCTTAGCCTCACCAATGGAGGGGTCTGAGCGAACAAGCTTCAGCGCACTATCTAAGTCAATTTTTTGTTGCGGGCGTAATTTTTTAATGACCCTAACAAACGAGGCGGTCAGGAGTAAACGCATCAACTAAAAACGTATTCACCAACAATCGGCTCTTGATCCGCAATCAAAATCTCGCGGATCATTGAAAATGGTAGGTCTGGATTTTCCTGAGCAACTTTACCGATCTGAGACCAGTACTCAATCTGCTTGGGCACTGAACGATGCTCAATCTGCCCATACGCCTTGGCCTGCTCTACTAAATTTTCAGATAACTTCACGTTAATAGACATGTCCACCTCCTTAGAATTATTCCATTATACGCCATTAGGTTCCTAAATGGAACCTTTATAGCTTATATCTCAGTATTAATGGTCTTTAATTCCGGCAAGTAGGTATTGAGCCAATATCCACCCACACTAAGAATGGGTTAATCACGGAAGTTATTAAAGCCCAAAGGAGCCTCAGTGACTTCTTTTTTAAGCAAAGCCATGGTTTCTTGCAAGTCATCACGCTTAGCACCAGTCACGCGCACTGCATCACCCTGAATACTCGCCTGCACTTTAATCTTGCTATCTTTGATGATGCGCACTACTTTTTTGGAAAGTTCAGAAGTGATGCCCTTCTGGATCTTCATGGTCTGCTTGCGCTTATCGCTACCAATCGTTTCTGTTTTGTCATCCTTGAGATAACGTACATCCACATTGCGCTTAGCCATCTTACTAATTAAGACATCACGCACTTGGCCTAATTTGAAATCATCATCGCCAAAGAGAATGAGCGTCTCGTCTTTTTGCTCTACACGACTATCAGAGCCTTTGAAGTCAAAGCGATTCGTAATCTCTTTATTGGATTGCTCGACTGCGTTTTTCAACTCAATCATGTCTGGTTCGCAAACTACGTCAAATGTTGGCATATCTACTCCTTAGGTCGTATCTTGGTAATCTTGTTGGGCACTTTGCCTAGGCAAATGCGATTGCGAATAAGATTGTGGCATGAACTCCGCCCAAAATGCGTCTCTCTTGCCAAAATTGACCCCCAATATGGGGCTCAAGCACCGCAACACCTTTGGCTTTGAGGCTTCTGCGGAATTTGCTTATGAGATTACTGCCGCAGAACAACTCCCCCTGTTAGTGGAAGACATTTTTGGGAAAAACTTGCCTTGGCGGGTTCTAGGCGAGGGTAGCAACGTCATCCTTCCAAGCAATCTGCCTGGAGTAACCCTGCTGATGAATATTCCCGGACAGAAAATCCTGAGCTCTGATGAGAACAATACCTTCATTAGCGTTGGTGCAGGAGTTAATTGGCATGAATTCGTAACATGGACATTGGAGCAAAATGTGCCCGGCCTAGAAAACTTAGCGCTGATTCCAGGCACGGTAGGCGCAGCACCCATTCAAAACATTGGGGCTTACGGAGTGGAAATTGCCGACTATATTGATCGCATCGAAGCGTTTGATACTGGGGCCCATGCCTTTGTCACTCTCCCCAAAGCAGCATGCCACTTTGCCTATCGCGATAGCTACTTTAAGCATCATCCCCAACAATATATCGTGACAAAGGTCGTTTTTAAAATCCTGACAGCTTGGGTGCCGCGCATTCACTATGCCGATCTAGCAAAACAATTTCTCGATAGTAAAGATAAAAAAAGTGTCAGCGCTCAGGATATCTTCACAGCCGTCTGTGCAATTCGGACTCATAAATTACCAGACCCCAAAGTGATTGGTAACGCAGGAAGTTTTTTCCAAAACCCTGTCGTAGCAAATGCAAAATTTGAATCGCTACGAGAACAGTTTCCGGAAATCGTCTCTTACCCAGATCAAGCAGATAAGCGCAAGCTCGCTGCCGGCTGGCTCATCGATCAGTGCGGGTTTAAAGGCCAAAAAACAGGGCCTGTTGGTGTCTATCAAAATCAAGCCTTAGTTCTAGTCAATCATGGCGGTGGCACAGCCAAAGAGATTCTGGCGCTCGCCCAATCTATTCAAGACAAAGTACACAATGTATTTGGTGTTGAACTTGAGATTGAGCCCAATATTCTTTAAGTGGTTTCAGGTCCTTTGAGTTGCTTTTACAGCCTTAAAACCCCAAAATCCCCATGAAAAAGTCCACTAGCATCCCTTATTAACAAAGACTTTAATAGCTTGACTCCTTATTAATGAATCCTTTAATATAGATATTTACATTAAAGAGCTCTTTAATATGAACCGAATCACTGGGACCTATGTTGTAACAACTACCCTGAGCGAATCCGTTAAGGCTTTTGTTCCCTCGCCCCTACCACCCAAAGATCCAGCCCTCTCACCTGCCTGTTATGTCGAACAAAATCAAGCGG
Organism: Polynucleobacter sp.; assembly: GCA_044340835.1. Lineage (GTDB taxonomy): Bacteria > Pseudomonadota > Gammaproteobacteria > Burkholderiales > Burkholderiaceae > Polynucleobacter. The sequence continues at coordinate 8,023 of JBIISV010000002.1, read as the reverse complement.
CTGAGCTCGCATTGGCACGCCTATCTGGTGTAACTGGTCTAGTGCCATCGATTGATTGGTTGCTTTATGGCGCTATCCGCAAAGAGGCTTTACTCACCTCTCAGATTGAAGGAACGCAAGCGACCCTCACCGACTTATTTGATGATGAAGCCGGCTTAGATATTAAGAATGCCGATGATATCGAAGAAGTCACCAATTACATGCAAGCCTTTCGATTTGTTAGAGAAAACTTGCGCGATGAGGTTGGCCTACCTATTAGTGTTCGTCTTTTATGTGGCGCCCATCGATTCCTTCTCAATGGCGTTAGAGGCGCAGGCAAACAACCTGGTGAACTTCGCAAATCCCAAAACTGGATTGGTGGCACAAGGCCGGGTAACGCAGTGTTTGTTCCGCCGCCTGCAGATGAAGTGCCTGGGCTTCTAGCCAATCTTGAGCAATTTATTCACAAGGAAGATGACGGTCTACCTCCCCTAGTAAATATTGCTCTTGCTCACGCCCAATTTGAAACCATTCACCCATTTTTAGATGGTAATGGCCGTATCGGACGCCTGTTAATTGCAGCACTAATGGAATATTTCAATCTGCTACCGGAACCTCTGATGTATTTAAGCGCTTACTTAAAAGAACATCAAATGGAGTATTACCGTTTACTTGGTGCGATCAGAACGCAGGGTGATTGGGAGTCATGGGTGAGCTTCTTTTTAGAGGGTGTTGCCGAGGCAGCCACATCAGCCGAAACAGGAATTATTGAAGTGGCGGCCAGAGTATCAGCAGATAGACGCTTATTGCTGGCATCTCAAAATGCAAGCCCTGTAAGCCTGCGCCTCTTTGAGTTACTACCGATGATGCCGCGCTTTACGATTGATCGCATTAAGGCAGAGCTTGAGACAAGCTTTCCAACTGCGAACGCCGCCGCTAGAACGCTAGAGGGACTGGGCATCGTTACTGAAGTGACCGGTCAATCTCGCAACCGCAGTTTTAGCTATCAACCTTACATTGATTTGATTTCAAAATAGCTGTGGGACCTAAGTCCTAGGGGGCTTTAGCAGGGCCTAATGTCGGCGCTTTCGTTGGTGCAGCAAGGCCGACAAAGATCACCATACCATCGCCACCAGGATTGGGCTCACTGGATATGCCATCAATGTAAGCGCTTGGCTTCCAGTTATTGGCTGCCCAAATATTTCCTGCCATGTCAGCATTGACTGATGTCATTCGCATGAGTGGCAAGAAGGAGGGTGAGCCACCAGTTCCATACAAAGGTTGACCAGAATTTAATAAGACCTGACTACCAGCCGATGGAAGTGAATAGCCACTGCTTGGAGAAATAGCACCGCCCATCGCAAGCCCAACAGGACAATTACCGGTTGCCCCACACAATTGCACCACGCTGTAACGAGCGCTCGGTGAGGCTGAGCCAAAGTTCGCAATCCAAGGATTGCCTTTAGCATCAATCGAGACACCCCACGGTCCATTAATTGCCTGACCTGTGTAAGTGCCAATGATTGCGCCACTAGGGTTGATTACATACACAGCGGAAGCTTCACCATCAACTACCCACGCATTGCCCAGAGAATCTACCGCAATCCCCTTGGGGCGGCTATTACTCAGAGCAACAGTATTGTTATAGCCAGGCAGATTTACTGTGAATACATTGGAAATGACCCCATTGATCATCTGTAACTTTGCGACCTTACCGGTACCTCTATAAGTTACCCAGGCAGTTCCGTCTGGAGCGATAGCCATACCAAAGGGTTGAGAAACACCATTGGAATAAGTAGCAACACTACCAGGATCCCCATTGCGATAAACCACAACTTGATTATTTCCGTAACTAGCCATCCAAATATTGTTGGATTGATCTACAGCGATACCTTGCACTTGCAAAAGATTATTGGTGTAACCAGTTGATGGAGAAATAGGTGCGCCTCGAGAAGAAAGTTTAGTCACGCTACCAAGGTTGGGGATATTGTTTCCCCAACCAAAGTTACCCGACCAAATATTACCCAAGGTATCAATGGCTATTCCAAAGCCCGAGCCCAAAATGCCACCACCCGTGATTGGTGAGAGTGGCGTATTAGCCAATCCAGTAGCGGGCTTGCCGTTGGGTTGTAGCACCATCAAGCAATTAGATGAGTTAGGCGTACCTTGAATAACGTTGTTATTAATCCAAGCGTAACCATTAACATCAAACGCCACGTTGGCAGGACCGCCAAAAGGACAATTAGAATTGCCGCTGTTATTCACCTTTACAGCCATCGTCCAGGCGTCTAGCTTTTCACGAGCGACACTGGAGCTCGGCCCTTGATCTGATGTCAAGGCTGGAGAATAAGCGTTGCTAGCATTCGCCAAATTAAAAATACCGCTGACATTATTGGCAGGATTGCTCGCAATATTGAAAGCTGCTTGCAAGGTATTGCTTGGGAGTGCCGCATTAGATGCGGGTGTTGCAGCAAATAAAGTGGTGCAAGCATTACTTAAGCCCTGAGTACAAGCACCCAATTTATTTGCGAGTGTGCCAAGTGCACTCCAAGTATTGGTTTCATAAGCGTTGGGTGATGTTTGAATGACTATGGAAGCAGATCCAGATTCCGCAGCAACCAGATTCTCAGCCATCCCTGCCGCGATGCTTAATGGAATTGCAGCACCCGCTATTGATAGATCACTTTGTAAAAATTGAGCAAAGGCATAAGCAGTAGCTACAGTAGTTAAGTCATTAATCTTGACGGCGCTCAAAGGCCCTCTACCCAAACTGGCTATCAACTGAATATTAGGCGACTTCGTTGCCACGGCATAGTACAGAGCTGGGTTACTGGTCGTATTGGTAGTGCTCACTGGCACCTTAGCCGTAAAGTTTCCAGAGCCATCTGTCGTAGCCTGCACAAGCAATTTAGGTGCGCCCGTTTGCGCTTGGTATATCGATACCGTTGCACCCCCTATTGCGACCGCTGGAGCACTTCCGCCTGAGCTTACCGCGCCATAGACAACGATAGTGTTCGGAGAAGATCCCCCAGAGCAGGAGCTAAGCAAAATGATGCTAAAGCTCGTAGCTATTAACAGGCAAAAAGTTCTCAATTTGGTCATGACTAATTTGAGCAGAAAAAGTATCAAAACATAAAAAGAATTATAGGAATTTTATTCGAGTTATATGGAACTCTGAAGATCCCTGTTTTTACATCGAATCTCACTCACATCTCAACGAATATCAAGCTTAGAAAACTCTACCTCCACCTGACCCTCGGCTAATTGCACCTGAAAAGTCTGTTTGATATTGAGCTCCTTAGGATTGCGCACGGCCTGCATTGTCTGAGCCTCCTTACTCAAGATCACTGCATAGCCACGCTCTAACGTTCTTTGTGGGTTGAGCATCTCTAGCTGCGATTGGTAGTGCCCTTGATTGCGCTTCCAGCCCTCTACTCTGACAGCCCAAGCCTGATTGAGTCTTTGTTGCCAACTGTTGATTTGCTCGCGCATCCGCTCAGGATTGGGCAAGGCATGACTCAATCTGAGCGCTAGTTGATCTAAGGTTTGCGCTTCACGCTCAACGCGTTGATTCATTCTTTGTAAGAGTGCTTGCATGATGGCATCTAACTCTTGCAGCATTTGATCGCGACGTGGTGCAGCTAGTTCTGCGGCACCAGTAGGAGTGGGCGCACGCAAGTCAGCAACAAAGTCTGCAATCGTCACATCGGTTTCATGACCAACACCACTCACAATCGGGATTGGGGATTGCGAAATCGCGTATGCCAACCTCTCATCATTAAAGGCCCAAAGATCTTCAATACTTCCACCACCTCTCACCAGCAAAATAACATCTACGGCATTTTCTTTTTCAGCCGCCTTGAGCGCAGAAATAATTCCTGCTGGCGCATCCGGACCTTGCACTAAAGTTGGGTAAATCACAATCGGAATATGTGGTGCCCTTCTAGCCAAGGTACTCAGTACATCTTTTAATGCTGCAGCCTGTGGTGAAGTAATAATGCCAATCGATCTAGGATGAGTCGGAATAGGATGCTTATTCTCTGCATCAAATAAGCCTTCTTTTGCGAGTTTGGCTTTGAGCTTTAGAAAAGCCTCATAAAGGCCACCCATGCCAGCACGGCGCATACTTTGAACCGTTAGCTGAATATCCCCTCGTGGGACATAAAATCCAAGATTGGCAGCCACCTCTACTAAATCCCCTGATTGGGGCATAAAGCCGACTTGGCCATTTCGACCTCTGAACATCACGCAACGAATCTGACCCTCTTCATCTTTGAGGGAAAAGTACCAGTGCCCGCTGTCATATGCCTTGAAATTAGAAATCTCCCCGCTAACCCAAACGGTATCGAAACCCTCCTCCAAAGAACTTGCAATGGCGCGGTTTAGATCGCCAACACTCAGAATTTCCCTTGATATTTCGGACATTTTTTCTCTTTTTCTAGATAGCCATTAGGCTTGGCGACCAATATATATCCACAGAAGCAAATACGCCCTAGGTTGAATACTTAAAAGTAAGCAATTACTGACCCAAAACGTCTCATAAATCCAACAATGTAATCTTAAGATATTGATTTATATAGATAATTAATCAGTACTATTTTAGCAAATTCTTCCAAAAATCACTCATTCTTACTATCAATCAAGGACTTACAGCATGCTCTCTAAAAAGTTTTGCACAGAGTTATCCACAGGACAGCTTTATGAAAACCCATTTTTAATTCAGCTAAAGTACTGAGCATATGTACTCAATCTTACTGTCTGCCGGCTGGCCTATCTGGCCCCTACTCCTCATCTCCATTATTGGCCTGGCCATTGTGATTGAACGCGCCTGGTATTTGCGCCGAATTCATATCTTTCCCAAAGATAGCCTAGAAACCGTATTCGGGCTAGCCAATACGATTTCACAAGAAAAAGTTGTCCCTGAAGCTGAAATTGCCGCTATTAGCCAGCTTTCCCCGGCGGGACCCCTTTTTGCCTGTGTCCTCCGCGAAAAAGCCTCTGGTAACTCTTCAGACACTGCCTTAGAAGAATTACAAGCTAGCGCTCAGTCGACCTGGCTCAAACTCGATCGCTATTTGGGTGCTCTGGCTACCATTGCAACGGTCGCTCCTTTGCTGGGGCTCTTTGGTACTGTAGTTGGCATGATTGAAATTTTTGGTAGTCAAGGTGTGGGCAGCCCTCAACAGCTAGCGCATGGCATTTCTATTGCTTTGTACAACACCGCGTTTGGTTTGCTGATTGCCATTCCTGCCTTAGCCGCATGGCGTGGTTTACGTGCTATGGCAAATCAGCGCCAACATGAGTGCGAAGAATTTACTCGTCAGTTATTTAAAAAGTTGTATTCCACACATGCCAGCCCCGTGGATAAAAAATGAGTTGGCTAGATCATAGCCTCCGCCATCAGGGACGATTTTCTCTTGGCGTGAAATCGGCCTCAGCAGAGCCCGAGATTAATCTCATTCCATTTATTGATGTGCTGCTAGTGGTGCTGATCTTTTTAATGATCTCCACTACCTTTACACGCTATCAAGAATTAGCTATCACCTTGCCAACGGCTAATGGCTTAAGTAGCCAGTCGGAGATAAAACAAATTCATATTGCAGTTAGCCGAGATGGGCGCTTTGCGATTAATGGCAAAGTGACTGATCGAGCACAGCTGAGCAATAGCTTGAGTAGTCTTAACAAAGACAACACGATTCAAGTCAACATCGATGCAGATGCAAAAGCACCACACCAGGCAGTGATGAGCGCCCTGGAAGCGGCACGCGATGCCAATCTATCGAATATTGTGTTTAGCAGTCAAACGACAAAGAAATAGATCAAGCGCACTAGAAAAATTGCATTGATCTAATCATCCCAAATGTCATTCCTCAAACCCTCTTCCCCACTCAATAAATCCCCTCAGTTTTGGGAAAGACGGGGACCAACTAGCCTAGTGTTATGGCCACTATCCTGGCTCTATGGAGTAGTCAATCGCGGTCTTGATCTCATTAATGATCTTGGCTTCAGAAAACGTTCGGCGCAGGCAGTACCCATCATTATTGTTGGCAATATCCGTGTTGGTGGCACCGGCAAAACACCGATTGTGATTGCGCTAGCGGAGCGTCTTGCAGACATGGGCTGGAAGCCCGGAATTATTAGTAGAGGTTATGGTGCGAGCGCACCAAGCATACCCCTCCAAGTAAGCAGTGACTCCAACCCCTCAGAAGTTGGTGATGAGCCTGTCTTAATTGCCAAGCGCACGCAGAATCGCTTTCCTATTTGGGTGCATCCCAAGCGTGTTCTCAGTATTCAATCTCTTCTTAAGCAAGATTCATCAGTAAACGTCATCATCAGCGATGACGGCCTACAACATCGCAGCTTGGTGCGCTGGCCTGCTCGCGAAGGGGGTCGCGATATTGAATTCGTAGTTCGAGATCAGCGCGCAGAAGGGAACGGTTTTTTATTGCCCGCCGGTCCGCTACGGGAGTCAGCTACACGTGAGCGTGATGCCACATTAATGACTGGCATCAGCACCTACGCAACGGGTCATACCGATGAGTACTTTCTGGGACGACGCGCCTTTACCCTGCATAGCCATTTAGGTATACCTTACCAACTCGTTAATCCAAGTCACACTCAATCGCTAGCGTCAATTGCCCAGACTTATCTCCCAAATGCAATAAGCGCCGTAGCAGCGATTGGAAATCCACAACGCTTTTTTGATGATTTACTCAAACAAGGCATTGCAGGCAAATGCATTGGTTTGGCTGATCATGCCACCTATACCCCACAATTTTTCTCTGCCATTCAAGCTCAATGCATCCTCATTACAGAGAAGGATGCCGTAAAATGTGCCTTAATAAGTGATGAGCGTATTTGGGTAGTTCCAATGAATTTAGAAATACCTCATACATTGGCGCAATGGCTAGAATCTATTTTGCATAGGCCTGATCCAAATCAATACACCTTATAAAAGATAGCTAAGATTAAATATGGATAAGCGATTACTAGAGATTTTAGTTTGCCCTTTATGCAAAAGTTCTTTGCATTTAGATTCTGAGAAACAGGAGCTGATTTGCAAAGCAGATCGCTTAGCCTACCCTATTCGTAATGACATTCCAGTCATGCTAGTTGACGAAGCCCGCAGCTTTTCTACTGATGAGTAATCAGCCTCCAGAATTTTTAGTGGTCATTCCAGCAAGACTTGGCTCTACCCGCTTGCCACGTAAACCCCTTGCTGATATTGGTGGCAAGCCGATGGTAATTCGGGTTGCTGAACGTGCGCAGCAATCGTATGCACAAAGTGTAGTGGTGGCTACTGACTCGCCAGAAATACAAGCTGTCTGTGATGAACATCGCATTGAGTGTCTGTTAACTAGCGTCGATCATCCCACTGGAACTGATCGTATTGCAGAAGTCGCTCAACTACTAAAACTGTCAGCAGATACTCTAGTTGTCAACGTACAAGGTGATGAACCCCTGATTCCACCAGAGCTCATTAATCAAGTTGCGCAAACTTTGGCTGACAATGCTGCGTGTGCGATTTCGACTGTGGCAGTGCCCATTACGGATGCTGCAGAAATGAGCAACCCCAATATAGTCAAAGTGGTTCTGAATCGCGCTCATGAGGCACTCTACTTCTCTAGAGCGAGCATTCCTTTTGTGCGCGATCCAGAGTCGGATCAGAATGTGGTTCATTTACGTCACTTAGGTATTTATGCCTACCGCGCAGACTTTCTACAAGCTTATACCCGCCTTGAGCCAGCTCCGCCAGAGCAAGCCGAGGCTCTAGAACAGCTCCGCGCCCTCTGGAATGGCTACCGTATTGCTGTTCATACTGCCAGCAAAGCCCCGCCAGCAGGGGTTGATACGGCTGAGGACCTCGAACGAGTCCGCCGCATCTTGACCAGCTAGCCCAGAATCTACTTACCCTAAGGTTCTCGGGGATAATCCTAGGAATTGCTTACAAATGAACCCGAAAAAATACGGGACAATGAGATTCTTCTAAGGGGATAACAATGCGCTTAATTCTGCTCGGTGCACCAGGTGCTGGTAAAGGAAC
>JBIISV010000027.1:0-18713 GCA_044340835.1 Polynucleobacter sp. | reverse complement strand
CTCCTTAAATTTCGCCACGTGCACGAAGATCAGACAAAACAGCATCGATGCCATTTTTGTCGATAACGCGCAAACCAGCATTGGTTAAGCGCAAGCTAATCCAGCGGTTTTCAGATTCAACCCAAAAGCGGCGGTTTTGCAAATTCGGCAAAAAGCGACGCTTCGTTTTATTGTTTGCATGGGATACATTGTTGCCAACCATCGGCTTCTTCCCAGTGACTTGGCAAACTTTTGCCATGACATAACTCCATTAATTGCGAAAAGAAAAGATTGTATCAGTCTCCGCCTGATTTGATCTACCCCTATTTCGCTTTAGTTTTAAAGATAGGACTGGAAGCGTTGAAATCACGCTCTCCATAGACTAATAAGTTAGTAATTACTATCTTTTTTAGTCATTATTAATAAGCCCTGCATCTGAAAATGAGAAAAATCCACTACCACTGACAATGCAATGGTCTAAGAGTGGAATGTCAACCAACTGCAAGGCCTTAGAGAGCGTCTTGGTCATCTCTTGATCGGCAGGGCTGGGAAGCGGGTTTCCGCTGGGATGATTGTGGGCCACGATAAGAGCGCACGCATTTCTGGAGAGGGCTTCCTTGAGGATTTCTCGGGGGTAGATGGCTGTATGGGTCAAGGAGCCCCTAAATAGCTCTTGGCACTCAATGAGGTGCAGGCGAGAGTCCAAGTAGAGGCAAAGAAAGACCTCATGGGGAAGGCGCCCAAATTTAGCCTGCAAGAACTCTTTGACATAGCTCGGCGATGAAAAAACAGAGCCTTGATAAAGGGTTTCCTCAAGGCTACGCTTTACCAGTTCATAGGCAGCTTGAATTTGTGACCATTTTGAAATACCCATGCCATGAATCTGGGTTAATTCCTCTGGGGTGCAAGATAGCAGGCGTGGCAGATTGCCAAAATGGTGAAGTAAGTCTTGGGCTAAAGCTACGGCGGTTTTTCCTTTAACGCCAACTCTAAGGAAGATTGCCAGTAATTCCGCATCTGATAGAGCGCTAGCCCCTAGGGAGCGAAGCTTTTCACGTGGCTGGTCCCTTTTGGGCCACTCGGTAATGGGTGAGTGCACAATAGTGTCGGGCCTAGATACAATTACCTTATGACTAAGCTTACGGTTTTGCCTAACTCCTTCTTGACCCTCAACTATCGGCTGACCTTGCCCAGCGGGGATGACTACATCAATACTTTTATCGATCGCCCTGCGACGCTGCTGATGGGTTCTGGACAATTTGCGCCTTGTTTTGAAAGAGTGTTGATTGGCTTGGGTGTTGGTGAAAAGAAAACCGCTTTATTGCCGCCTGAAGAAAGTTTTGGTGAGCGTAAAGATGAATTAATTCAGTGGGTTTCTTTGGGTGCGCTCAAAGAAGGTTGTGATGATGATGTGGAATTTAATCCTGGCGATGTGATTGAATTTAATGCGCCTGGTGGCGCCCAATATGCTGGTGTATTGCAATCGATTCATGATGACGGTGCTTGGTTCGATTTCAATCACCCCCTGGCTGGAAGGCCTGTGACCTTCGAAGCTGAAATTGTAGGTATTCTCTAAGGGATGAATATGCAAGTGACTACACAAGACGCTCCAGAAATATTGATGGCGCAACCTCGAGGCTTTTGCGCTGGAGTGGATCGGGCAATTAATATTGTCAACGAAGCACTGATTCGTTTTGGTGCGCCAATTTATGTACGCCATGAGATTGTTCATAACGCATACGTTGTGAACGAATTGCGGGAGAAGGGTGCAGTGTTTGTGGAGGAGCTGCAAGATGTCCCGAAGGGTGGAATTGTGGTGTTCAGTGCGCATGGTGTTTCTCAAGAGGTCCGTAAGGATGCTGAGAAACGTGGGCTGCAGGTCTATGACGCGACCTGCCCACTGGTTACTAAGGTTCATCTTGAAGTAGTCAAAATGTGCAAGGAGGGCTTTACCGTCCTGATGATTGGCCATGCTGGCCATCCAGAAGTAGAAGGAACAATGGGGCAGGTTGAAGAAGGCATTCACCTCATTGAAGGTATTGCAGATATTGCAGAACTGCCCTTTACCGCAAAAGAGAAAATCGCTTTTGTTACGCAAACTACCCTCTCTATAGATGAGACTAAAGAAATTGTTAAAGCCTTAACTCAAGTATTCCCGAATATCGTTCAGCCGCGCAAACAAGATATTTGCTACGCCACTCAAAATCGCCAAGATGCTGTGAAATTCATGGCGCCCCAAGTAGATATGGTTATTGTGGTGGGAAGTAAGGCAAGCTCGAACTCGAATCGTTTGCGAGAATTGGCTGAAAAACTGGGTGTACCTGCTTACATGGTGGATGCGCCCGAGCAGCTCCAGGCAGAATGGTTTGTTGGCAAAAAGAGGGTTGGCCTTACTGCGGGCGCATCAGCCCCTGAAAGCTTAGCTCAAGCGATTGTAAAAAAGATTCAAGAATTTGGCCCACGTAGTATTCGGGCTTTAGATGGCGTCGTTGAGGACGTTACATTCTCTTTGCCAAAAAATTTAGTGCTTAAGTAGCTCCCGAGTTGGATTGCGGTAATAAAAATAAAGGGGCAAAGCCCCATTTATTCCATTCATCCCGATCGTTTTAAGCGACTTGCTTCAGCAGCTCTCTCAAGATCTTACACATTTGATGGATTTCATCATCAGTAACATTAAGCGCTGGCATAAAACGCAATAGATTAGGTCTTGGTGAATTAATTAATAATCCTTCTGGCCCTCGATCACGTGCTAGCTCAACGAGCTTGCCACCAATATCACTACTGAGCATGAGAGCGCGCAAGAGGCCTTCGCCACGCTCACCCTCTAAGTTAAATTCTGTAGCGATTGAGAGTAGCTCTTTACTCAGCAACTCCCCTTTTGTACGAACTGACTCAAGGAAGCCTGGCGCTAATAGTTGCTCGATCACACTGATGCCCACGGCAGTCATCAGTGGGTTACCGTTATAGGTTCCACCTTGATCGCCTGGCACAAAGCAAGCAACAGCATCAGTCGCCATGAGGGCGGCTAATGGAACACCGCCGCCAATCCCTTTACCCAAGGTCATGATGTCCGGCTCAATACCATAATGCTGGTAGGCAAATAGTTTGCCAGTCCGGCCACAACCAGCTTGCACCTCATCAACGATCAACAGAATATTATTTTCTCTAGTGAATTTTCGTAGCGCCTGCATGAATTCTTTAGTGGTCGGGATGACGCCGCCTTCACCTTGAACGGGTTCCAGCATGACTGCAACAGTTTTATCTGTCACCAATTTCTTGACAGACTCTAAGTCATTTAAATCTGCTTTTGGGAAACCAGCTACTTGTGGGGCGAACATCGTATCCCAGTTTGGCTTACCGGAGGCACTCATAGTCGCTAAGGTGCGGCCATGAAAACTATGATCAAAGGTAATGATTTCAAAGGCGCCGGATTTATTGAGCTGTCCCCACTTACGCGCTAACTTAATGGCACCTTCATTGGCCTCTGCTCCGCTGTTGGCAAAGAAGACTTTATTGAAACAACTATTGTTTGTCAGTAAATTCGACAAACGAATCATCGGCTCGTTATAAAAAGCAGGGCTTGGATTAATGAGCTTTTTGGCCTGTTCATTGAGGGCTTCAATCATCCCTGGATTGCTGTGTCCGAGGCAGTTCACCGCCCAGCCTTGCAAGAAATCTAAATAGCGTTTGCCATTGTTATCAGTCAGCCAGGAGCCTCTACCCTCAACCATGACCACCTCGGGTCGTGGAGTAATAAACATGACCGAGTGAGCATCTACGGATTGGGCTGGCTTATTCATATCGTTTGTAGAGTGAGATTAAATGGTGTTCTATTATCGCGCTTAGTTGCTTATTTGGTGCTTACCTTATTTTGTAACGAGATCAGCTGCGCTGGTAAAGGCATCCGCAAAGAATTCTTCCTCGGGCAAATGACACTGGGATGAAAAATCCTGACGAGCTGCATTGACCATCGCTGGGGCCCCACAGGCATATACCTGCAGGCCTGTCATATCTGGGTGGTCAGCAATTACCGCTTGGTGTACAAAGCCAGTTCGCCCTATCCACTGATCCTCTGGCAGTGCATCCGAAATCACTGGGGTGTAAGTAAAATCAGCAATGTCTTTTTCCCAGGCCTGGCAGAGTGTATTGAGATAGAGGTCGCCGGGGCGACGTCCGCCCCAATACAGGTGAATGGGGCGCTGTATTTGCTTGAACTGCATCTGCTCAATAATGGATTTGATTGGCGCAAAGCCAGTTCCAGCAGCAACAAAAATTATCGGCTTCTTCGAGTCCTCCCTTAAGAAGAAACTGCCTAGCGGACCTTCAAAGCGCAGAATATCCTTTTCTTTGAGCGCAATATCTTTTGCTCCAAAGACATAATCCGTAAATAGGCCGCCCGGTAAATGACGTAGATGCAGTTCAAGGGGGCCATCTTGATCGGGTGCATTTGCAATAGAGTAGGCTCGGCGCTGTCCATCTTTCAGCAGAAACTCGATGTATTGACCAGCCAAAAATTGAAAGCGCTCAGCAGCCGGAAGCTGAAGCTTAAGAATAGCCACATCTGCACTCGGCTTTGAAATTGAATTCACGCGGCAGGGCACTTTGCGGATGGCAATATCACTAGCACCTTGAACTTCGCGCGCCTCAATCAGGAGATCAGATTTGGGGTGTGCACAGCAAAACAAAGTACCGCCAGATGCCTCATCGGCAGGGCTAAGAGCACTAGCGCTATGCTGACCATGCTCTACTCGACCCTCTAGAATCTTACCCCTACAGGATCCACAAGCTCCATTTTTACAGCCATAGGGCAAGGTGATGCCCTGCTGAAGGGCGGCCTCTAAGAGGGTCTCATCCGCCTGGACGGTAAATTGTTTGCCGCTCGCTTTGAGCGTGACCTGGTAAGACACTCTCATTCCTTTCAATAAATCGTTACGATATAACTTATGCAATCTTTTGGTAAATCTCGAATCCTGATCGTCGGCTGTGGTGATATTGGTTTGCGCGTCGCCAAGCAGCTGGTCCGGAGTCATCGCATCTACGCCCTAACTTCTCAGAAAACCCGTTTTCAGGAGTTGAGGGCGGTTGGCGCGATTCCGATTTTGGGGGATCTGGATAAGCCCGATAGCTTGTGGCGCTTGAGTGGATTGGCAGAAACCGTGATTCACTTAGCACCACCCCAAAATACAGGTCATCGTGATTGCCGAACTCGCAACCTCCTTCGAATTTTAGCCCAAGGCGCTGATACCGTGCGGCGCCTGATTTATATCAGCACTACTGGTGTTTATGGGGATCATGCAGGCGCTTCGGTAAGTGAAGTGACACCAGTTAACCCCCAAAGTGAGCGCGCTAAGAGACGTGTGGATGCTGAAAATAGTCTGCGCTTATGGGCACCGGCCCATGGTATAGCCCTCACCATCTTGCGAGTGCCTGGCATCTATGCGCTAGATCGATTGCCTGTGGAGCGGATTCAGACTGGCACACCCGCTTTAATTGCGACTGAAGACGCATACTCAAATCATATTCAAAGTGATGATTTAGCAAGACTTATTTGTGCTGCTGTTTATCACGGCAAGCCGCAACGTGTCATTAATGCCTGTGACGGCGGTGAAACCAAGATGGGTGATTACTTTGATGAGGTGGCTGATGCCTTTGGGTTGGATCGACCCCCAAGGTTACCGGGTACGGAGTTACAGAAAATCGTCTCTCCTATGCTCTGGTCATTTATGCGGGAGTCACGCCGTGTCACGAATACGCGACTGAAAGAATTAAAAACCCCACTCCGCTATCCTAGCGTGGCAGAGTTTCTGAAAACTATTTCCAAGAATCCTTAAGACCCACCGTGCGGTTAAAGACCGGCTTACCAGGTTTGGAATCACTTTGATCAGCAACAAAATAACCGTGACGCTCAAACTGAAAGCGATCTTCTGCTTTTGCCTCTTTCATGCAGGGCTCTAAATAAGCTGTAATTGTTTGTTTAGAATTTGGGTTGATGGCATCCAGAAAATTTTTATCACCACTATCGGGATGCGGATCATTGAAGAGGTGATCATAGAGGCGCACTTGTGCAGGCACAGCCTCTGCTTTGCTTACCCAGTGAATATTGCCCTTCACTTTGTAATTATTGGAGCCCGGTGTACCACTCTTACTGTCAGCAAAGTGGGTAGCATTTACTTGAATCACATCACCGTTTGCATCGACTTCAAACCCGGTGCACTCTATGACAAAGCCGTGCCGGAGACGCACGCGTCCACCGGGTTCATTACCAATGGGTGGGTACAGCCTAAAGAAGCCCTTCATTGGCTCTTTCATGAAATCATCTTCTTCAATCCACAATTCTTTAGTGAAATGAAACTCCCGATTACCCCACTCGGGATGTTGCGGGTGACGCGGAGCTGAGCAAGGTTCACTTGCCAAGGCGTCAAAGTTCTCAATCACGAGCTTGAGTGGTTTGAGCACTGCAGTAGCGCGTGGCGCCTTAGTCTCTAGATCATCCCGCAAGGCTTGATCGAGAGTGCTCATATCAATCCAGCTATCCGCTTTGGAAACACCAATGCGCTCGCAGAACAGACGAATACTTTCTGGCGTGTAACCCCTACGACGGATGCCTACGATGGTTGGCATCCGCGGATCATCCCAAGCCTCAACATGCTTTTCTTCTACTAATTGCAGTAGCTTACGCTTGCTAGTAATGGTGTAAGTCAGATTGAGACGGGCGAATTCATATTGATGGGGGACAGGACTTTTGAAGATCCCGAGCTCTGCTAATGAGGCAATAATCCAATCGTATAGTGGACGGTTATTCTCAAACTCCAGCGTACAAATAGAGTGTGAGACATTCTCCAGCGCATCTGAAATACAGTGCGTGAAGTCATACAAAGGATAGATGCACCACTTGCTACCAGTGCGGTGATGATCGACGTGACGAATGCGGTAGACCACAGGATCGCGCATCACAATATTCGGATGCGCCATATCAATCTTCAGACGTAGGACATGCTCACCATCTTTATATTTGCCATCTCGCATCTCGCGGAATAGGGCAAAATTTTCATCTGCACTACGATCCCGATAAGGACTATTTTTTCCAGCTTGACCAAAGTTGCCGCGATTAGCATGAATCTCATCTGCGCTTTGGCTATCAATATATGCCTTACCGTTCTGAATCAGGATTTCTGCAAACTCATAGAGCTGATCAAAGTAATCGCTTGCGTGATACAGATGCGTACCCCAGTCAAAGCCTAACCATTTCACTGCATCCAAAATACTATCTGCGTACTCGATATCTTCTTTAACGGGGTTGGTGTCATCTAGGCGCATATTGCAGCGTGCACCACCGGCTTGGTGGTTGTAATCAGCAGCTAAGCCAAAGTTAAGGCAGATACTTTTTGCATGTCCAATATGAAGGTAGCCATTTGGTTCAGGCGGAAAGCGCGTAATGATCGAGGGAATCGCTTGACCATCGCGATTGCTGCGGTTTTGATATGCCCCACTTGCCAGGTCATGATCGATGATCTGGCGTAAAAAATTGGAAGGTTCGGTAATAGTACCGGCAGGTGTTTTAGAAGGCTTGCTATCTTGTGACATGGCCTCATTGTAGAGAAACCTTAGCCTATAAAGAAAAAAGCCCGCAAACTGCTGCGGGCTTGTTTTCCGGAGGAATTCGAGAATTAATCTTCTACGAAAGCCTCTTCACGGGTTTTCTTAACGGCTGGTAAGGCTACGATCACCACCAAGAGGGCTGCTGCGATCAGCAAACCTAAAGACAGTGGGCGGGTTAAGAAGGTAGTGAAATCACCACGCGACAACAATAGGGCGCGACGGAAGTTCTCCTCCATCATTGGTCCAAGCACGAAGCCGAGGAGCAATGGAGGCGGTTCGCAACCCAATTTGAAGAAGAGATAACCAATTATGCCAAAGCAAGCGGTTACATAAACGTCAAATACAGTGTTGTTAACGGTATACACACCAATACAGCAGAACACAAGAATCGCTGGATAGAGGAGGCGATATGGGATTTTTAATAGTTTGATCCAGATACCAATCAGGGGTAAGTTCAAAAGGATCAACATGACGTTACCAATCCACATCGAGGCGATCAGACCCCAAAATAAGGATGGGTTGCTGGTCATAACCTGTGGGCCTGGCTGAATATTGTGAATCGTCATCGCGCCAACCATCAAGGCCATCACCGCATTCGGTGGGATACCTAAGGTAAGTAATGGAATAAAGGATGTTTGAGACGCAGCATTATTCGCTGATTCTGGACCTGCAACACCCTCAATAGCACCTTTACCAAACTCATGGCTGTACTTGGAAGATTTCTTCTCTACAGAGTAAGCACCAAAGGCTGCTAAAGCTGCGCCACCACCAGGCAGAATGCCCAAGACTGAACCAATCGTTGTGCCACGCAGGATGGATGGAATCATGCGTTTGATGTCTTGCTTGGTAGGGATCATGGTGGTCACCTTGTTCAAGAAGCCTTCGTCATCCGCTTTCTTTTCAAGGTTGTTCATGATTTCAGCAAAGCCAAATACACCCATCGCAACGGATACGAAGCCAATGCCGTCACTCAATTCAGGGATATCGAAGGCATAGCGTGATACACCAGAGTTCACGTCTGTACCAATCAAGCCCAAAAGGAGGCCGAGAATGATCATGCCGATCGCCTTGATCAGAGAGCCAGAGGCCAAGACCACAGCACCAATTAAACCCAGAACCATGAGCGAGAAGTACTCCGCAGGTCCAAACTTAAAGGCTAATTGTGAGAGTGGAGCCGCAAAAGCAGCCAAAATTAAGGTTGCAACGCAGCCCGCAAAGAATGAGCCCATACCTGCCGTGAAGAGCGCAACTCCACCACGACCGTTCTTGGCCATCTGGTAACCGTCAATTGCTGTTACCACCGAGGACGTTTCCCCCGGAATATTGAGCAAAATCGCAGTTGTTGAGCCACCGTACTGAGAGCCGTAGTAAATACCAGCCAACATAATCAGCGCTGCGATTGGGGGCAATGCATAGGTTGCCGGCAAGAGCATGGCAATCGTGGCAACTGGTCCAAGACCAGGAAGCACGCCAATCAGTGTTCCTAGGACGCAACCGAGTAGGCAGTAAAACAGGTTTTGGAGCGTAAACGCCGTCTCGAAACCGAGAGATAAATTAGCAAATAATTCCATTTTTCAGTGTCCCGATTTTATTGTTGTAGGAAGAACGGCAGGAGGGGGAACTGCAGCTTCAGACCCGTTACGAATACAGAATAGGTGAAGGCAATCAGAACCACAGCATTAATAAGCGATACTTTCCAGCTGAATTCCCGGCTAGCGGTAGAGGCAATCATGACTAGAACCAAAACAGCAACAATAAACCCCATTTTTGGTAGGAGTATTCCGTACAGGACGATAGCGCCAGTAATGAGGCCTATGACCTTAAAGTTGAATTTAGGAATTGCCTCAATTGTGGCTTTTGCGCTTAGAGATCTAAGCAAAACTAGCAGGCCAATAGCAGCCATCAGTGTGCCGAGCCAAAAAGGGAAATAGCCTGGCCCCATTTTGGCTGCCGTGCCATATGTATAGCGGGTTGCCACGATGGCAAAAAACAATCCGATGACCATATACATGATCCCGGCGCCAAAGTCTCGTTGATTACGAATTTTCAAGTTGCGCTCCTTTTATATCGACATAAGTGCCGATCTATTTATTGATGTTGTCAGATTGTATGTCAGGATAGGGATGATTTGTCTAGGTTTTGCTCCTGACTAGTGCCAATGAGATAATTAACCACATGAAAGTCACCCAAATTCGCCAGGCATACCTGGACTATTTTGCCCAAAAAGGCCATCAAATCGTTCCCTCCAGCCCCGTGGTGCCGGGCGATGACCCAACCCTGCTCTTTACCAATGCGGGTATGAACCAGTTTAAGGACGTCTTTTTGGGGTTTGATAAGCGGTCTTATAGCCGCGCAACAAGCGCCCAAAAATGCATCCGGGCAGGGGGAAAACATAACGATTTAGATAACGTTGGCTATACAGCCCGTCATCACACCTTCTTTGAAATGCTGGGCAACTTCTCTTTTGGCGACTATTTTAAAAAGGATGCTATTTCCTTTGCCTGGGGTTTATTAACGGAAGTTTTTAAGTTACCCGAAGAAAAGCTGCTCGTGACTGTGTACGCGGAAGACGACGAAGCCTACGAGATCTGGAATAAGCAAATGGGTGTTCCAGCCGAGCGCATTATTCGCATCGGCGACAACAAGGGTGCCCGCTATGCATCAGATAACTTCTGGATGATGGGTGATACCGGCCCATGCGGACCTTGTACTGAAATCTTCTATGACCATGGCCCGCAGATTGCTGGTGGCCCCCCAGGAAGTCCTGATGAGGATGGTGATCGCTACATTGAGATCTGGAATAACGTGTTCATGCAATTTAATCGAGACGAAGCGGGCAATATGCATCCATTGCCTAAGCCAAGTGTAGATACAGGTATGGGACTTGAGCGGATTGCTGCCGTATTGCAGCACGTTCACTCTAACTATGAGATCGATCTGTTTGTGAATTTACTCAAGGCGGCTAAAGAGGCTGTCGATGCTGCTGGTGGTCAGAATTGCGACCCAAGCAGCCCTTCTCTCAAAGTGATTGCTGATCATATTCGTGCATGTAGCTTTATCGTGGTCGATGGTGTGATTCCTGGTAACGCTGGCCGTGGTTATGTGCTGCGCCGTATTACTCGTCGCGCGATTCGTCACGGATATAAATTGGGAGCACGCAAGCCGTTCTTCTATCAACTGGTGCCCGCTCTAGTTAAAGAGATGGGTTTGGCTTACTCAGAATTACAAGCAGCAAAAGATCAAGTGATTGACGTTATCAAACAAGAAGAAGAGCGTTTCTTCCAGACCATTGCCAATGGCATGGAGATTCTGGAAGGCGCACTTGCTGGTGGCGCCAAGACAGTGGATGGTGAGACGGCTTTCCGTTTACACGATACTTTTGGCTTTCCATTGGATTTGACTGCCGACGTATGCCGTGAACGTGATGTCACAGTCGATGCTGAAGGTTTTGAATTGGCGATGCAAAAGCAGCGTGATCAAGCGAGAGCTGCCGGCAAGTTCAAAGTCGCTCAAGGTTTGGAATACTCAGGTAAGCCAACGCAGTTCTACGGCTATGACACCCTTAAACATGAAGGTGCCAAAGTGACCGCGCTCTATGTGGATGGCTCAGCTGTCCAGTCGGTGAAAGCTGGTGATGCTGCCGTCATTGTTTTAGATAGCACCCCTTTTTATGCCGAGTCAGGTGGACAGGTGGGCGACCAGGGCGAGTTACGCAATGAGTCCGTGCGCTTTACGGTTGAAGATACCTTCAAGATTCAGGCGGATGTCTTTGGGCATCAAGGCGAAGTTCATGAAGGCGAGCTTAAAGTGGGTGATGTACTGAATGCCTTGGTAGATGTGCAGCATAGAACCGAAACCATGCGCAACCACAGCGCAACGCATATTCTGCATAAAGCCTTGCGTGAAGTCTTGGGCGACCATGTGCAGCAGAAGGGATCGCTAGTCGATGCTAGTAAAACCCGTTTTGACTTTACCCACAATGCACCTATTACTGCTAATGAAATTCGCCGTATCGAAGATATTGTCAATGCTGAAATCTTAGCCAATACTGCCACTTCTGGAAAAGTGATGTCACTGGATGATGCTCAGAAAACAGGTGCGATGATGCTCTTTGGCGAGAAGTATGGCGATGAAGTTCGCGTACTGGAAATCGGTAGCTCTAAGGAGTTATGTGGCGGTACTCATGTAGCTCGCACAGGTGATATCGGTAGCTTGAAGATTATTTCTGAGAGTGGTGTTGCAGCTGGTATCCGTCGTGTTGAAGCTGTTACTGGTAGAAATGCCTTGAACTTCTTGCAAGGTTTAGAAGATAAGATTAATGAAGCGGCTACTATCCTGAAAACGCATCCGGGTGATTTGGTAAATCGCGTTGCGCAATTACAAGAAAGTTTGCGTCATGCTGAGCGTGAGTTGGAAAAAGTGAACTCTAAGTTTGCTGCAAGCCAGGGTGATGAGTTAGCAACCCAAGCGATTGATGTCAATGGCCTCAAGGTATTAGCCGTCCGCTTGGATGGTGCTGATGCTCAGATGCTACGTGAGACTATGGACGCCTTAAAGACGAAGTTGAAAACCGCTGCAATTGTTTTAGCCTCAGTACAAGGTGATAAGGTGAGTCTGATAGCGGGTGTGACGGCAGATTCGATTGCTAAGGTGAAGGCAGGCGACCTGGTGAACTTTGTTGCGCAGCAAGTGGGTGGTAAAGGCGGCGGTAAGCCGGAAATGGCAATGGCTGGTGGTACTGATCCAAGTAAGCTGGGAGCGGCTCTAGCAGGCGTTAAAGATTGGGTGGCCTCTAAATGAGTGATGCGATTCAATTTAATCTCGAGGTAGATGCTATTGGCATGAATTGCCCACTGCCGATCTTGCGTACTAAAAAGGCTTTGGCCACGATGCAATCAGGTGAGGTCTTGAAAGTAAAGGCAACTGATGCGGGGGCAGCTCATGATTTCCCGGCGTTTGCCAAGCAGACTGGCAATGAACTTTTATCAAGTACTGCTGAGGGTGATGTCTTAGTCTTCTTTCTAAAGAGAAGATAGCTAAGGAGTGGTGCTACTTCGACTTTAAAAAGCGAAGCCTTGTCTCCAGTTGATTATTTAAGATAAACCCGACTCTTTAGATATTCTGCAAATTCTTTATTTACCTCGGGGTGGCGTAAAGCAAACTCAACAGAAGCCTTGAGATAGCCTAGCTTACTGCCACAGTCATAGCGCACACCATCGTATTCATAAGCGAAAACGGGCTCTTCTTTGAGTAATGTGGCAATGGCATCAGTGAGTTGAATTTCGCCGCCAGCACCGGGCTTGAGATTGCGAATATGTTTGAATATGTCCGATGACAGAACATAGCGACCGACTACTGCTAAGTTTGAAGGAGCATCCTGAGGTTGGGGCTTTTCCACCATCCCATTTAAGCGATAGATACCCTTGCTTATTTCGATACCATCAACAATGCCGTAAGAACTACTTTTAGATGGATCAATTTTTTCTACCGCTAATACGGAGCCATTCTGCTCGTCAAAGACTTTGAGCATTTGCTGGAGAACGGGTGGCTTACCATCAAGCAAGTCGTCCGCTAGGATGATGGCAAAAGGCTCGTCACGCACTAGCTTTTCTGCGCACAAGACGGCATGGCCAAGACCTAATGCCTCAGGCTGGCGAACATAAACGCAATCTACGTGACTTGGCTTGATGCTGCGAACAATTTCAAGTAGGGCAGTTTTATTCTTAGCCTCTAGTTCAGCCTCTAGCTCATAAGCTTTATCAAAGTGATCTTCAATCGCACGCTTACTTCGACCAGTAACAAAAATCATCTCAGTAATGCCGGCAGCAATAGCTTCTTCAACTGCATACTGAATTAGTGGCTTATCAACCACATTGAGCATCTCTTTTGGACTAGCCTTAGTGGCTGGCAGGAAGCGAGTACCTAGGCCTGCAACTGGAAATACTGCCTTAGTAACTGCCTTGGTAATCTTGGACATTTAGAATTTCACTCTCTTATTAATTCAAGCGCGCTAATTGCGCAATCAACTTTCCATGATTCTGTTCAAAGTCCGCGAGTCTAACTTGCTCTTGGGCTACGACAGCTTCTGGTGCTCGCGCTACAAAACTTTCATTACTCAGTTTACTGCGAGCTTTGTTTATTTCATTCGCTAAGCGCTCAATTTCTTTCTTTAATCGCACCTTTTCTGCTACTACATCCACCTCAATTTTTAATAGTATTTTCATACTACCAATCAAAACAATAGGGGCTTCTGGAGCTTCTTTTTCTAAAGCAGATTCGTCGTCATAGATTTTGACTTCTGAAAGTTTGGCTAAGGCGATGAGGTAGGGACTTGCTTGCTTCAAAAAATCCTGTGGCCCACTAATCCACAAAGGCACCTTAAGAGCAGGAGAGATTTGCATCTCGCCACGCAGGTTACGGCAGGCATCTACGATAGACTTAATCTGGGTAGCCCAAGCTTCGCTTTGCTCATCAATTTTATCGAGCTGAGCGACTGGATAGGGTTGCAGGGCAATAGTTTGCTTAGCTTGTTTAACTAACTCTTTGCCAGCCTTAGGCCCCACGGTTTGCCAGAGGGCTTCAGTGATAAAAGGAATGAGCGGGTGAGCCATGCGCAAGATGGTTTCTAAAACTCGCAGAAGGGTGCGACGAGTTGCGCGTTGCTGGGCTGGTGTGCCAGTCTGCAATTGCACTTTAGCCAATTCTAAGTACCAATCGCAATACTCATCCCAGACAAACTGATAAATGCTGATGGCAATATTGTCAAAGCGATAGTTCTGGAAGCCTTTAGCGACATCAGCCTCAGTTCTTTGCAGTAACGAGACAATCCATTTATCCGCAGGAGAGAAATCTAAGTAGCCTTCTGGACCGCATTGCTTATCACAGGGTGCAAAGCCATTCTCTTCATCATTGCCAGGGCAGTTCATCAGGACAAAGCGAGTTGCATTCCAGAGTTTGTTACAAAAGTTGCGATAACCCTCACAGCGTTTCTGATCAAAATTAATGTTACGACCAAGTGATGCGAGTGAGGCGAAAGTAAAACGCAGGGCATCCGTGCCAAATGCCGGAATTCCCTCTGGAAATTCTTTCTTGGTTTTTTTACTGATACTTTCGGCTTGCTTGGGATTCATCAAGCCAGTAGTGCGTTTAGTAACTAAGTCTTCAATCTGAATGCCATCTATTAAATCAATGGGGTCCAAGGTGTTCCCCTTGGACTTACTCATCTTTTGGCCCTCTGCATCACGTACTAAGCCGTGAACATATACCGTATTAAAGGGTACCTTACCCGTGAAATGACAGGTCATCATCACCATCCGAGCAACCCAGAAGAAGATAATGTCAAAACCCGTGACTAATACTGAGGAGGGTAGGAAGTGCTTCAATGCTGGAGTCTCTTCAGGCCAGCCTAATGAGCTAAATGGAACAAGGGCAGAGCTAAACCAAGTATCCAAGACATCTGGATCGCGCTTGAGCTGACCTGTATAGCCTACAGCCGCCGCTTTTTTCTTAACATCTTCTTCGGAGCGAGCTACAAAGATTTGACCATCATCGCTATACCAGGCAGGGATTTGATGGCCCCACCAGAGTTGACGTGAGATACACCAGTCTTGAATATTTTCTAACCACTGCGTGTAAGTGCTAATCCAATTTTCTGGAACAAGCTTAATGTCGCCTTTAGTGACGGCATCCAATGCGGCCTTAGCAATCGATGAGCCTGGTTGATATTGGTTATCGGGGCTCGGTTTAGACATCGCAACAAACCACTGATCGGTGAGCATCGGCTCAATGATGGTTTGAGTGCGATCACCGCGAGGCACCATCAACTTATGGGGCTGTACTTTTTCTAATAAACCTGCCTTATCTAAATCAGCAACAATTTGTTTACGAGCGGCAAAGCGCTCAAGACCTTGATAAGCGGCAGGTGCATTCTCATTAATCTTCGCATCGAGAGTCAGAATATTGATGAGTGGTAACTGATGCCGTTGACCAACAGCGTAGTCATTAAAGTCGTGTGCGGGTGTCACTTTAACCACGCCGGTGCCAAAAGCTAAATCGACATAGTCATCTGCAATGATGGGGATCTCCCGATTGCATAAAGGGAGATGTACAAACTTCCCGATGAGATGTTTGTAACGCTCATCTTCTGGATTGACCATGACGGCAACGTCACCTAGGAGAGTTTCTGGGCGGGTGGTTGCTACAGTGAGGTGTCCAGAGCTATCAGCCAATGGATAGCGGATGTGCCACATAGAGCCATCTTCTTCCTCGCTTACCACCTCTAAATCAGATACTGCAGTTCCTAAAACAGGATCCCAGTTGACCAAACGTTTACCGCGATAAATGAGGCCTTGCTCATGCAGACGTACAAACACTTCCACAACGGCTTTGGACATTTTGCTGTCCATCGTGAAATATTCTTTACCCCAATCAATCGATGCACCTAAGCGACGAATTTGACGGGTGATGGTATTGCCGGAAGTTTCTTTCCACCCCCATACTTTTTCTAAAAATTTCTCGCGACCTAAATCATGGCGAGAAACTTTTTGGGCATCCAGTTGGCGCTCCACAACTATTTGTGTGGCAATACCAGCATGATCTGTTCCGGGTACCCACAAGGTGTTTTTGCCAGACATGCGGGCATGGCGTACCAGGCCATCCATGATAGTTTGGTTAAATGCATGGCCCATATGCAGAGTGCCAGTCACATTCGGTGGCGGCAACTGTATGGAGAAATCTCCCTTACCCTCATCTAGAGTGGCATCGGCAATGCCTCGGCGTTCCCACTCTGGGCCCCAATAAGCCTCAATGGGGGCGGGTTCGTAGGATTTGGCTAGTTCATCAATGGAACTGGCAAATTGAGAATTGGGTAAATTAGGGGTATTCGAAGCATTTGGCATAAGAGGCAAATTATAATTGGGGCGATGCACTCAGACCTCCTCGCAAACCTTAATCCAGAACAACGCGAGGCAGTGACCCTCCCGCCCCTCAATCCACATGGTCAGGCCCAGTCTGCCCTGATCTTGGCTGGCGCTGGTAGTGGAAAGACCCGAGTTCTCACGACCCGTATAGCTTGGCTAATCCAAACAGGCCAGGTTTCGCCTATTGGCGTCTTGGCTGTGACCTTTACCAATAAGGCTGCTAAAGAGATGATGCTGCGTTTAAGCGCCATGCTGCCGATCAACACCAGGGGCATGTGGATCGGCACCTTCCATGGGCTTTGTAACCGCTTATTGCGAGCGCACCATAAAGAAGCCGGTTTACCATCCACTTTTCAAATTCTGGATACCCAAGATCAGTTATCTGCCATAAAGCGCCTTTTGAAGGGCTTAAAGGTCGATGATGAGAAATATCCTCCCAAGCAGCTGCAATACTTCATTGCGCATGCCAAAGAGCGTGGCCAACGCGCTCGTGAACTTGCTCTTGGGGATGACTTTCAGGCCAAAATGGCTCAGTTATACGAAGCTTACGATGAGCAATGCCAGCGTGAAGGCGTGGTCGACTTTGCTGAGCTCTTGTTGCGCAGTTATGAGTTACTCAAGCATAACGAGGCGATTCGGGCGCATTATCAAGAACGCTTCCGCCATATTTTGATTGATGAGTTTCAGGATACGAATGCCTTGCAATACGCTTGGCTTAAATTACTTTCTGGTCACGATGCTAGTCGCGTCAATGTCAGCGGGATGGGAAGTAGTGCGGTCTTTGCGGTGGGTGATGACGATCAAAGTATTTATGCTTTCCGCGGCGCTGATGTTGAGAATATGCGTCTCTATGAAAAGCAATATCACCCGATGATGGTTAAGCTCGAGCAGAACTATCGCTCGCATGGCCACATTTTAGATACCGCCAACTACCTCATTTCTAATAATACGGATCGTCTTGGTAAAAATTTGCGTACCGATGCAGGTCATGGTGAGCCGGTTCGTATCTATGATGCGCCGAGCGATCATGCTGAAGCTGCTTGGCTAGTCGATGAGATCAAAGCCTTGGTTAATAGCGGCATCAAACGTACAGAAATTGCCTTACTTTATAGAAGTAATGCACAGTCACGCATCATTGAGCATGCCTTGTTTTCTGCAGCGATTCCCTATCGTGTTTACGGTGGGCTACGCTTCTTTGAGCGTGCTGAAATTAAGCATGCCTTAGCCTACCTGCGTCTTTTAGAGAACCCAAATGACGACACCTCGTTCTCGCGGGTAGTTAATTTCCCAACACGGGGTATTGGAGCGAGATCTATCGAGGCTGTACAAGATGCCGCCCGTGCGCAGAATAGTTCTTTGTATTTAGCGGCATCGACTTTAGATGGCAAGGCTGGTTCAACCTTGGGTGGCTTTGTGCGTCTGGTAGATCATATGCGCGAGGCAACTCGTCATAATACTTTGCCAGAGACGGTGGAGTTCGTGATTCAACATAGCGGGCTTATTCAGCACTACCTCTCTGAGCGCGAAGGTCAAGATCGGGTAGAGAACTTACAAGAATTGATTAATGCTGCAACCGCATTTATTGCAGAAGAGGGTTATGGTCAGGATGCAACTGCTGCGACCCTTCCGGGTGAGAATGCGCCTGGTGTGGCCGAGGTTTCACCATTGGCAGCTTTTCTCTCGCATGCCTCTTTAGAGGCTGGTGACAACCAAGCACAAGCAGGTCAAGATGCTGTTCAGCTGATGACAGTGCACTCTGCCAAAGGCTTGGAGTTCACATCCGTATTTATTACTGGCTTGGAGGAGGGATTGTTTCCCCATGAGAACAGTGTGAATGAGCAAAACGGTTTAGAGGAAGAGCGCCGCTTGATGTATGTCGCTATTACTCGTGCCAAAGAGCGCCTCTACCTCTCTCATACTCAGTCCAGAATGCTACATGGTCAAGTACGTTACAACATGCCCTCGCGCTTCCTTGAAGAGTTGCCATCAGATTCATTAAAGTGGCTTACTCCGAAAGTAAAAGATGCTCGTTGGGGTGGTGGTAATGGTTACGGCAATGGTGGTCGTTCAGGATCTACTTCGCAAGATGCTTATACCCGTCAGCGTGACTCTGAAACAAATGATTTTTTTGACTCTAGTAGCGATCGTCAGAGACCTGCTAAGCAGCTTGGTCGTGTTGGTTCTGCCGCTAGCACAGTCACTAGAATGGCTGCGCCT
>JBIISV010000026.1:0-18741 GCA_044340835.1 Polynucleobacter sp. | reverse complement strand
CAGCTGGTTTCATGGAACGGTAGCGGCTTTGATTTGCCGGTATTGCATTACCGCGCACTAGCTAATCATATCCAGGCGCCACGCTATTGGGAGATGGGGGAGAGTCAAGAAAATGATAGCCGAGAATTTAAGTGGAATAACTACATCAGTCGCTACCACATGCGTCACCTGGATCTGATGGATCTCTTGGCTAAATTTAATGGTAGAGCGAATGCACCATTAGATGGTTTGGCCAAACTGTGCGGCTTTCCGGGCAAGATGGGGATGGATGGTAGTCAAGTATGGCCAGCCTATCAAGATGGCAAGATTGATGATATTCGTCGCTATTGTGAAACCGATGTGGTGAATACCTATTTAATGTATTGCCGCTTTCAACTGTTGCGAGGAGGTTTCTCTCTTGCAGAGTACCAAGAAGAAATCACTTTCGTTAAAGCCTATTTAGAAAAAGAATCTAAAGAGCCTCATGGCGCACAGTGGCAAGAATACCTACTCGGTTTTTCTCCGGATGCGTAGAGGCGAAAAGCCAGTTCACATTGTTGTGACCGAGCCTATTCGAGTAGAGTCGCTGGATCTGGATGCGCAAGGTATTGCGCGCTTAGCCCCCAATGAGGAAGAGGCGGCTCAAGGCCAAAGCGGTAAAGTAATTTTTATTCAAGGTGCATTACCAACGGAATTGGTGACGTATGTCATCACTCGAGATAAGGCTCGATTCAGTAAAGCTAAAGCTCTCAATATCTTAAAACCTGCCGTCTTTAGAGCGGAGCCTAAGTGCAAGGCCTTTGGTGTTTGTGGCGGCTGTACTATGCAGCACTTAGATATTCGGGCTCAGGTAGCCATGAAGCAGCGGGTTCTGGAGGATGACTTAAAGCATATTGCTAAAGTCACTCCTGAAGAAATTCTTCGCCCGATGGGTGGTCCAGCATGGGAGTATCGTCATCGTGCGCGTTTAAGTGTAGTCAATCGCTCGATCAAAAAAGGCACCGTTCTGATTGGCTTTCATGAAGGTAAGAGTGCTTATGTTGCTGACATGACTGCTTGTGAAATTTTACCCAAGCCCGTTTCTGATTTGCTCCCTGAGATGCGTAAATTAGTGATGGGTCTTTCCATCGTTGATCGCATGCCCCAAATTGAAGTGGCTGTGGGTGAACCTGAGGATCCATATTCCGCTGACCCAAAAAAAACAACACCTGTAACTGCTCTAGTTTTCCGTAACCTATTACCCTTAACGACAGAAGATGAGGGACTCCTAAGAGATTTTGCTGATACACATCAGGTATGGATATGGTTGCAGCCTAAAGGGATTGAAACCGTTGCGCCGTTTTATCCATTAACGGGCAAGCTATGCTATCGCCTCCCTGAGTTTGAGGTGGAGATGCCATTTAAGCCAGCGGATTTTACTCAAGTGAATCACATGATGAATCGCGCTTTAGTGAGTAGAGCCATTCGTTTGCTTGAGGTGAAGTCAACAGATCGAGTGCTTGATTTGTTCTGTGGCATTGGTAATTTCACATTACCTTTGGCGAGAAGAGCTAATCGTGTCTTAGGTATTGAGGGCTTAGAAAGCCTCACAATACGAGCGAATGAAAATGCCGAGCATAACCAGCTTGCGGATAAAGCGAGCTTTATGCAAAGTAATTTATTTGAAGTTACACCAGAAGTAATTGCCTCTTGGGATAGAGCGGATCGTTGGCTCATGGATCCTCCGCGTGAAGGTGCGATGGAGATTTGCCAAGCCCTTGCGATTTTGCATGAGCAGGATAGCGATCTTTGTCCCCAGCGCATCGTTTATGTATCCTGCAATCCTAAAACTCTAGCAAGGGATGCAGAGATTCTGTGTCACCAGGCAGGCTATGTTCTCAAGAGTGCTGGGATTGTGAATATGTTCCCCCACACCTCACATGTGGAGTCTATGGCGGTCTTTGATCGAGCCAGAAGTTAGCGTAAAGAATTGGGGCAAAGAAAAAGGCACCCGCAGGTGCCTTTTCTATACAAGTGTGAAGCGATTACTTAGTCGCGGTCTCCGCCAACAATGCCAAGCAGTGCTAGCAAATTGGTAAAGACGTTGTACACATCTAAGTAAATGGCTAAGGTAGCCATAATGTAGTTCGTTTCACCGCCATTGATGATGCGTTGTACATCAACCAAGATGAAGGCTGAGAAGATGCCGATAGCCAAAACCATCACAGTCATCATGAGGGCAGGTAACTGTAGCCAGATGTTCGCAAGTGAAGCGACGATCAAGAGCAATACACCAACCATCAACCATTTGCCCATGCCTTGGAAATCACTCTTGCTAACAGTAGCGATCGTTGCCATCACAGCAAAAATAGCACCAGTGCCACCAAAAGCCAGCATGATCAATGTGGCGCCGTTGCTGAAACTATTGAGGGTGTAACCCACTAGGCCGGACATCATGATGCCCATAAAGAAAGTGAAGCCTAGAAGCAATAACACCCCAAGACCAGAATCTTTGTTTTTCTGGATCGCCCAGAAAAAACCAATAGCCACTGCCATAAAGACGATGAAACCCAAGAAAGGGCTACCCGCCATAAAATTCAGGCCGAAAGCAACGCCAAGCCATGCACCAATGACAGTAGGCACCATTGTGAGTGCCAGTAAGGCATAGGTATTACGCAGAACGCGGTTGCGTATCTGGGGGGTGCTAATCGAGCCAGTTTGCCCAAAGCCGTAAGAGTTAAGATCGCTCATATTGACTCCTTCTTCATAGTAATTACACGAGCCCACAGGGGGCTGTTGACAGTAAGTATAGACAAAATGTTGAAATTTCAAGCCCCCCAAGAAAAGAACTACAGATTGAAGGGTTATGCCCTGTAAATTCAACAAGTTAGCCTCTCTTAGATCAGGGTAAATACCCTCAGCCGATGTATAATTTGGGGGTCGCTGAATTCCTGGCGCGCTGTAGGTGGGAAAGAGGTCATTCTCTGTAATACCTCGTTTCGCGCTACTTCAGCTTATATTTTTGAATTCACTATTGGAGTTTTACATGGCTATTGAACGCACCCTTTCTATCATCAAACCTGATGCTGTAGCAAAAAACGTGATTGGCAAGATCTATGACCGTTTTGAGTCTGCAGGTTTGAAGATTATTGCGTCCAGAATGGCGCATTTGTCACAAGCGGAAGCTGAGCAGTTCTATGCTGTTCACGCTGCACGTCCTTTCTTTAAAGATTTGGTGAGTTTCATGATTTCTGGGCCTGTCATGATTCAGGTCTTAGAGGGTGAGGGCGCTATTGCCAAGAACCGTGATTTGATGGGCGCGACTGATCCGAAGAAGGCCGATGCCGGCACTATTCGTGCTGATTTTGCTGACAGCATCGATGCAAACGCAGTTCATGGTTCAGATGCTCCTGAGACCGCCGCTGTAGAGGTTGCGTTCTTCTTCGCAGGTATGAACGTTTTTACTCGTTAATCAACGATTAAAAACGAATAGACCACTTAGTAAAAAGTAGGCGCATTGACCTCCCCGCGCGTAAATCTCTTAGATTTTGACGCTGACCAAATGGCAGCGTATGTCGCGGGGTTAAATGAAAAGCCCTTTAGGGCAAAGCAACTCATGCAGTGGATACACCAGCGTGGTGTATCCGATATTAATGACATGAGCGATTTAGCGAAAAGCTTTCGAGCAACCCTGCTTGATCAGTCGGAAGTCCTCTCTCTACCAGTTATTAAAGACGAGCATGCATCAGACGGCACCCGTAAGTGGTTGCTAGATGTGGGTGCTGGCAATGCGGTGGAGTCGGTATTTATTCCTGAGGATGATCGCGGCACACTGTGTATTTCTTCTCAGGCTGGTTGCGCCGTCAATTGCCGATTTTGCTCAACTGGCCATCAAGGTTTCTCACGCAATCTCACCGCCGGTGAAATCATTGGTCAGCTTTGGTTTACAGAGCACTTACTTCGCAATGATCCGAATGCCATTCGTCGTATTGAAGCCTATCCAACCCCAGGTTGGGAACATTCTGGTCGCGTGATCTCGAATGTCGTGATGATGGGTATGGGTGAGCCTCTCCTCAACTACGACAACGTAGTGACTGCTTTGCGCTTAATGCTAGATGATCGTGCTTATGGTTTATCACGTCGGCGCGTTACCGTATCCACTTCGGGTGTAGTGCCTATGATTGATCGTTTGGCACAAGATTGTCCGGTAGCGTTGGCCGTATCTTTACATGCACCAAATGATTCATTACGTGATCAACTGGTTCCGCTCAATCTTAAATATCCACTGAGAGAATTACTTGCGGCGTGTGAAAGATATCTGCCTTTTGCTCCAAGAGATTTTTTAACCTTTGAATACTGCATGCTCGACGGAGTGAATGATTCTGATATTCAGGCAAAAGAGCTGGTACGCTTATTGGCAAATATTAAGTGCAAGGTCAACCTGATTCCATTTAATCCATTCCCAGAATCTGGATTAAAGCGCTCATCAGCACAGCGTATTCACGCTTTTGCCAGTATTTTGTTAGATGCCGGCATGGTAGCAACTGTTCGTAAAACACGTGGTGATGATATCGCTGCTGCCTGTGGTCAATTAGCGGGCGACGTCGTCGATCGTACTAGGGTTCGGGAGCGCGCAGTCCATGACAATAAAATAAACCGAGATCAACAGGAAGATGCAGAGGAGGTTGACGAGGATCAGGAAAAACAAGATTATCAAGCTGAACATCCAGTGCAATGGCTCAAAAGATTAGACGACTGATTTAATTAAATATACCCATGAATAATTCATCTAGTAATCATCCGAAGTTACCCTTGGGCCCAGAGCCCAAGCGCATAACCCGCCAAGCCACGGTTGCTTGGAAATCGAATATCGTGACGATCGGTGGTGATGCACCTGTTCGCGTTCAGTCCATGACGAATACAGATACTGCTGATGCCCTTGCAACTGCTATTCAGGTAAAAGAACTGGCCCGCGCTGGATCAGAGATGGTGCGTATTACGGTGGACACCCCAGCTGCTGCGGCTGCAGTGCCTTATATCCGCGAGCAGTTGGACAAGATGGATGTATTAGTACCCTTAATTGGTGACTTTCATTACAACGGTCATACCTTGTTAAAAGATTATCCAGAGTGCGCTAAGGCTTTATCCAAGTATCGAATTAACCCAGGAAATGTAGGCAAGGGTGCTAAACGCGATCCACAATTTGCGCAAATGATTGAAGCCGCCTGTAAATATGACAAGCCGATTCGGATTGGAGTGAACTGGGGTAGCTTAGATCAAGAGCTACTGGCTAGCATCATGGATAGCAATGCTGCCTTAGTGGATCCGAAGACGGCTCAAGAAGTCATGATTGAAGCCTTGATTCAGTCTGCACTTCAGTCTGCTGAAAAGGCAGTCGAGTTTGGTATGAATCCCAATCAAATTATTTTGTCTTGCAAAGTGAGCAACGTTCAAGATTTGGTAGCCGTGTATCGAGATCTATCGCACCGCTCGGATTACCCATTGCATTTAGGTTTAACCGAAGCGGGCATGGGAAGCAAGGGGATTGTTTCCTCAACAGCAGCATTGGGGATCTTGTTGCAAGAAGGCATTGGCGACACGATTCGGGTCTCTTTAACCCCCGATCCAGGTGCGCCCCGCGAGAACGAGATTATTGTTGCCCAAGAGATTTTGCAAACCATGGGATTACGTAACTTTACGCCGATGGTAATTGCTTGCCCAGGTTGCGGCAGAACTACCAGCACGACCTTCCAGGAATTGGCTGCCAATATTCAGTCTTACCTGCGCCAACAAATGCCAATATGGAAGAAAACGCATCCTGGTGTTGAGGCCATGAATGTTGCTGTCATGGGTTGTATTGTCAATGGGCCCGGGGAGAGTAAGCACGCTAATATTGGTATCTCATTACCAGGCACCGGCGAGACTCCAGCGGCACCAGTCTTCGTTGATGGTGTAAAGGTAAAAACTTTACGTGGCGATAATATTGCCCAAGAGTTTCAGGTGATTGTGGATGATTATGTGAACCTCAATTACGCACCGAAATAAAAGAACAAACTTAATAATAAAAACAATAAAGAACGGCATCTCGAGTACACACCATGACTGACCAAGTAAATCCAACTAAAGCCCCAAAGATTCAAAAGATTAATGGTGTGCGTGGTATGAATGATCTCTTACCGGCCGATGCTGCGCAGTGGGCTCACCTGGATCATGTATTGCGCGATCTGACTCGTGCTTATGGATATGAGTTCTTACGTACCCCGATTGTGGAAGCAACGGCAGTATTTCAGCGTGGTATTGGTGAGGTCACAGATATTGTTGAAAAGGAAATGTATTCCTTTGAGGATCGTCTGAATGGAGAGCAACTCACTTTGCGTCCTGAAGGCACTGCTGCGCTAGTACGCTCTGTAATTGAAAACAATTTATTGTATGAAGGACCAAAGCGTCTTTGGTATACCGGCCCTATGTTCCGCCATGAGCGCCCACAGCGTGGTCGATATCGCCAGTTTCACCAATTTGGTATTGAAGCGCTTGGCTTTGCTGGCCCCGATATTGATGCAGAAATCATTTTGATGGGTCAGCGTTTATGGGATGAGCTCGGACTGCAAGGGGTACGCCTGGAGATCAATTCTTTAGGGCAGGCCGATGAGCGTGCTGAGCATCGTGCTGCCTTGCTTATTTATTTTGACAAGAACAAAGCGCAGTTAGATGAAGATTCACAACGCCGTTTATTGACCAATCCTTTACGCATTTTGGATTCTAAAAATCTTGCAATGCAAGAATTGATTGAGGGCGCTCCGAAGTTATTAGACTTTTTGGGTGAAGAGTCTCTCAAGCATTTTGAGGGGGTTCAAGCTTTACTCAAGGCAAATAATATTCCTTGCAAGATCAACCCCCGCTTAGTGCGTGGTTTGGATTACTATAATTTGACCGTATTTGAGTGGGTTACCGAGGAATTAGGTGCTCAAGGCACGATTGCCGGCGGTGGTCGTTATGACCCTTTGATCGAGCGCATGGGTGGCAAAGCTGCGCCAGCCTGCGGATGGGCAATGGGTATGGAGCGTGTTCTCGAATTGATGAAAGTTTCTGGATCGCTGCCAGAAACCCAGGCTCAATGTGACGCCTTTGTGATTCACCAGGGTGGCGAAACCCTGACCGCTGCCATGATTATTGCTGAGCGTCTGCGCAATGCGGGGATTGATGCCATCTTGTTTTGCCCTCCTGATGGCCAAATAGCGAGCTTTAAGTCTCAAATGAAGAAGGCTGATGCTAGTGGGGCTGCCTATGCTGTCATTATTGGACCTGACGAATTGGTCAATAATGAAGCTCAACTGAAGAATTTGCGTACGAGCGGCGAGCAGAAGGCGGTAGCTCTAGATGGTGTTGTAGAAGCGGTAATTGATGCCATTGTTGGTGCCACCGAATAGAATGACCTGATTGACTATTAAAGTCGTATTTAAACATCGTAATTATTAGCTTGGATTGACATGCCTTTAGACCTAGAAGAACAAGAACAGTTAGATCGACTCAATGCATTCTGGCAAAAATATCGCAACCTCATTACTGGTGTAGTGACAGCTGCTTTGTTTGCTTATGCAGGCCATAGTGCTTATCAATGGTGGCGCACTAGTCAAGCGACAAGCGCCTCTCAGTTATACGAGACGATGGTGACTGCTATTAATAAGGGCGACAAGGATCAAATCTTGCGTGCTGCCGATGATTTGCAAAAGCAGTTTTCTGCGACTTCTTATGCGGCGATGTCGAGTCTGATTGCTGCGAAAATTGCTTCAGAAGCTGGTGATTCAACTAAGGCTATGGATTATTTGCGCTGGGCGGCTAAGAATTCATCTGACCCAGGTTATTTAGCTTTGGCTAAATTACGCCTGACTACTCAATTGATAGAGCAGGGTACTGAAAAAGATTTTGCAGAAGCCGATACCATCTTGAATGAAAAGCCAGTGTCTGGGTTTGAGGCGCTTTGGTTAGAGCGTCGTGGCGACTGGTATTTAGCTCAGAAGAAGTTGGCCGATGCACGTAAGAGTTATGAGGCTGCTTGGAAGCAATTAAATCTAGTGAAAGAATTCCCCGAGGAGGCACGTCGTCTCCTGAAGGTTAAATTAGATGCCGTTGGAGGAGTAGCTCAGTAATGGTAGATTGCAAACGTGTAGCAAAACTAGCAAGCACAGTCCTTATTTTGGGTTCTGTTGTAGTCGGCTTGACAGCTTGTTCTGGTAGCTCACGTGTTCGCAAGCCTGCCGAGCTCGTTCCAGTCAGCAACCAATTTGACTTGACGCCCGTATGGTCAACTAGCGTTGGCTCTTCAGAGTCATTTAACTTCCATCCTGCTGTTGCGGGTGATGCAGTATATGCAGCATCCCATCGTGGCAACCTAGTCAAAATTGACATGATGACGGGAAAGAAAATATGGGAAGTCTCGGTACCAGCCCGTCTTTCTATTGGCCCGGGATCGGATGGACGCACCACTGTTGTTGTTACTATTAAAGGTATGGTCTATGCCTATGACGATACCGGTAAGTCTATCTGGAATGTGAGTGTTGGCAGCGAAGTCTTATCTGAGCCAGTGGTTGCTGGTGGCGTGGTCATTATCCGTACTTTGGATAACCGTTTTATTGGTTTTGATGCCCTCACTGGCGCACCTAAATGGACCTACCAACGTCAACAATCTGCACTCTCTTTACGTGTTGGCTACGGTATGCTGGAGATTAATAATGAAGTCATTGTGACTGGCTTTGCTGGTGGGCGCTTTGGGATGATTGCGATTGCCAATGGTGGTCTCGTATGGGAAACACCAGTATCTTTCCCCAAAGGCTTCTCTGAGATCGAACGCTTAAATGACGTCACAGCGAAACCGAGTATAGATGGCGATATTATTTGCGCAGTTTCTTATCAAGGGCGCATTGGTTGTGGTCAAGCCCGAACAGGTAACTTATTGTGGTTCAAGGATTACTCAAGTTATACCGGTACAACCCAAAGTGCTGATTTAGTTTTCTCATCCAATGAAAGGTCCTATGTCACTGCATTTGCTGTCAAGGACGGCTCTCAGGCTTGGGAGAATACGCAACTGACATTTAGGGATGTAAGTGAACCAACGGCGGTTGGCAGGGTATTACTTGTAGGTGATGCACAGGGTTATGTGCATGCACTTTCACAGGCGAAAGGTGAAATGCTGGCACGCATTCGTCATGACAGTAGTCCAATTACGGCTGCACCGATTGCGGTGAATGGCCTCATCTTGATTCAATCTCAAGGTGGAAAACTAGCGGCGTACAGTCCAAAATGAATCCAGTAATTACTATTGTCGGCCGTCCTAATGTTGGTAAATCGACCCTCTTTAATCGCCTCACGCGCTCACGCGATGCTCTGGTTGCTGATTTCTCAGGTCTGACGCGTGATCGTCACTACGGTAAGGGCCGTATTGGCGAGCGCGCATTTATTTGCGTTGATACCGGAGGTTTTGAGCCAGTAGCGAAGACTGGGATCGTTGCTGAGATGGCAAAGCAAACCAAACAAGCCGTTGCTGAATCTGACATCGTGATTTTCTTGGTGGATGGTCGTTTGGGCATGGCCCCACAAGACCGCGTGATCGCTGATTTCTTGCGCAAGACTGGCAGACCGATCATTTTGGCAGTGAATAAAACAGAGGGTATGCAGGCCGGTGTGGTGACTGCGGACTTCCATGAGCTAGGTTTAGGAGAGCCATTCCCGATTTCATCAGCACATGGCGACGGTGTGCGTGGTTTGCTTGATGATGCTTTAGATTCCTTGGGGGTTCCTGAGCCTGAACCAGAAGAGTTGGAAAGTGATCCAAATCGTCCCATGAAAATTGCTGTGGTGGGGCGTCCTAACGTGGGCAAGTCCACCTTGATCAACAAATTGATTGGTGAAGAGCGTGTCATTGCTTTTGATATGCCTGGTACCACGCGCGATGCGATTGAAGTTCCATTTGAGCGTAATGGTAGACCTTACATTTTGGTGGACACCGCTGGCTTGCGTCGTCGTGGAAAGGTGTTTGAAGCGATTGAGAAATTCTCAGTTGTAAAAACATTGCAAGCGATAGCGGATTGTAATGTCGTGATTTTGATGCTCGATGCTCAACAAGATATTTCAGAGCAAGATGCGCATATTGCTGGATTTATTGTCGAGGCAGGGCGCGCATTAGTGGTTGCTGTGAATAAGTGGGATGGCCTAGATTCTTATGTGAAGGAGCGCGCTCGTTTAGAGATTGCTCAAAAACTCCGTTTCTTGGATTTTGCAAATGTTCATCCAATTTCCGCTAAAAAAGGGACTGGCCTTAAAGAGCTCTTCAAGGATGTTGATCTTGCTTACGCTGCAGCAATGGCCAAATTACCAACGCCAAAACTAACCCGCATCTTACAAGAGGCGATTGAACATCAGCAGCCTAAGCGAGTAGGCATGGGTCGTCCAAAGCTACGTTATGCCCATCAAGGTGGTATGAATCCCCCGATTGTGGTGATTCATGGCACATCCTTAAGTGGCGTAACGGATAGTTATAAGCGCTATTTAGAAGGCCGTTTCAGAGAGGTGTTTAAGTTAACGGGCACTCCTTTGAGGATTCAGATGAACACTGCCAAAAACCCGTACGTTGATGCGGATAAGGGTAAAAAAGGCAAAAAGAA
The DNA here is from genome assembly GCA_044340835.1 of Polynucleobacter sp. Lineage (GTDB taxonomy): Bacteria > Pseudomonadota > Gammaproteobacteria > Burkholderiales > Burkholderiaceae > Polynucleobacter. Next base: position 8,125 of record JBIISV010000026.1, on the reverse strand, counting down.
GTAAATCAGCGTACAGTTTCAAATATGGTTTAAATAAGTAGGTGATACAAGATAGTTTGATTACAAAAGCAAGACTCCCAAAATATAAAAGTAAATAAAAAATCCAATAAGGAGCAGCATGAATAACAGCAAAATCCAATTACTACAGGATCCCTTCCTTAATGCCTTGCGCAAAGAGCATGTTCCTGTCTCTATCTATCTGGTAAATGGTATCAAGCTGCAAGGCAACATTGAGTCTTTTGACCAATACGTGGTGCTCTTGCGTAATACCGTGACCCAGATGGTCTATAAGCACGCTATCTCCACGATTGTTCCTGCTCGTGCAGTGGAGTTCCGCACGGAAGAAGTTAGCCCTGTATAAAACTGGTGTAGATGCGGCGCGCGCTGTTCTAGTTGGTGTAGATACGGGGCGTGAGGATTTCGCAGATAGCATGGCCGAACTCAGCCTCCTAGCGCAGAGTGCTGGCTCCATACCTGCAGCCAGTGTGATTGCCCGTAAAGGCAAAACGGATCCTGCTTTATTCATTGGGTCTGGCAAGGCGAATGAGGTTAAAAAGGTGATGGAGGAAGAGGGTGCCGAATTGGTCATCTTTAACCATCCGCTATCCCCAACCCAACAGCGCAATCTAGAGCGCCATATTGGCTTTCATGTCATGGATCGCACCGGTCTGATATTGGATATCTTTAGCCAAAGAGCGCAAAGCCATATTGGTAAAACCCAGGTGGAGTTAGCCCAAGTGCGTTATCGCATGTCTCGCTTGGTGCGAGCCTGGAGTCATTTGGAGCGCCAACGGGGTGGTATTGGTGTGCGTGGCGGCCCTGGTGAAACCCAGATGGAGCTCGACCGACGCATGTTGGCTACTAAGGCCAAGCGTTTAGAAAATGAATTAGAAAAACTGCAGCGCCAGCAAAGAACCCAAAGAAGGGCTAGAAACCGGAGGGATGTTTTTTCGGTCTCCTTAGTTGGCTATACCAATGCGGGTAAATCAAGCTTATTTAATTCCCTTACAAAAGCAGGGGCTTATGCAGCTGATCAGCTATTTGCCACCCTGGATACCACCTCCCGTAAGGTTCATTTAGATGGATTGGGCTCGATTGTGATCTCTGATACGGTCGGTTTCATCCGAGAATTGCCCCACCAGCTCGTGGAGGCATTTCGGGCAACTCTAGATGAGACCATCCACGCCGACCTGATTTTGCATGTCATTGACGCTTGTAGCCCAGTTGCACGGGAGCAAAAGGCTGAAGTTGAGGCAGTTTTACGAGAAATTGGGGCTGATGATATCCCTCGGATCGAGGTCATGAACAAAATTGACCAGATGCCCCAGACCTTTATCGAGGGTGCAGTCTTAATACGCGACTCAGGGGGTATTCCAAGCCAGGTTTTCCTCTCCGCCAAGACTGGCTTGGGCCTTGATTTATTGCGTTTAGCCCTCACTGAATGCTCTCAAATGACTGATAGAATAAGGGTCGATCAGAGCCGTGCAAAGGTCCAAATGGCCCCAGACGAGTTTTTAACCCCTTTACCCGAACGACCAGAGACTTCCGAATTCAACCCGATTCCTAACCGAAAATATTCACCTCATGATGCGTAAATTTATCGAGCTATTCTCAGTCAATGATCCAGGCTGGGGTAATAGTCATCCAGGTAGTGGCTCTAAAGATGCCAAAGATGGACAGGCAAATGATCAGGCTCCTAAAACAGAGCCAGGCAATCCAGACGCGGATAAACCAATAGAGGTTCAGCCTAGGAATCCTCAGCCAGCAAAACCAGATGGTCCGCCAGATCTTGATGATTTGTGGCGAGATTTTAACGATCGCATCAGTGGAATTTTTGGTGGCAAGAAAAAGCCCGGTGGGTTTACTGGTAAGCCAGCAGATAAACCAAATAGTACGGATATTCCTCCGCCATCTCAGCGAGGTAATAGTGGTGGTAGCGGAGGCGGTAGCTTTACTCCCCCTAATTTCAATTTCACCAATCCATTTAGCTCGAAGGCCACCATCCTATTGGCTGCTGGAGGAGTTTTCCTCATTTGGATCTTCAATGGCTTGTTCATTATTCAAGAGGGCCAGTCTGGTGTGGTTACCACGTTTGGTAAGTACACTTTCACTGCAGGCCCTGGTATTAACTGGCGCATGCCTTGGCCTATACAGGCTGAGCAAATAGTCAATGTTTCAGGAGTGCGTTCTGTAGAAATTGGCCGCTCAGTTTTGATTAAAGCAACCAATCAAAAAGATACTTCAATGCTCACTGAAGATGAAAATATCATTGATGTGCGTTTTGCAGTTCAGTACCGCCTAAAAGATCCAACTGATTATTTATTTAACAATCGCGATCCTGATGCCACTGTAGTGCAAGCCGCGGAAACTGCGGTTCGTGAAATCGTGGCACGTAGCAAAATGGATACTGTTTTATACGAGGGCCGTGAAAAGATTGCGATTGATTTAGCTGCCTCGATACAGAAAATCCTCGATAGCTATAAAACAGGGATCTATGTTACGAGTGTGACCGTTCAAAACGTCCAACCACCAGAGCAAGTACAGGCCTCATTTGATGATGCTGTTAAAGCAGGGCAAGACCAGGAGCGCTTAAAGAGTGAAGGTCAGGCTTACGCTAATGACGTCATTCCACGCGCCAAAGGTACAGCGGATCGACTCATTCAAGAGGCAGAAGGTTATAAGGCCCGCGTTATGGCGACTGCGGAAGGTGATGCCGCTCGCTTTAAGCAAGTCTATGTTGAGTATGCAAAGGCGCCCGCTGTTACCCGCGATCGGATGTACATCGATACCATGCGTGAAATGTATAACAACGTGACTAAAGTTTTGGTGGATACCACCAAGAGCAATAGCATGCTCTATTTGCCTTTAGATAAGATCATTGCGCAAGTCAACTCAGAAAGTACTCAAGTAGCAACCGGGCAACTGCCTGCTACTACGCCGACTGGCTCAGTTACTGTAGGTGGTGCCACTGGTAATCCTGCTGCACCATTCTCTAATAACAGCAGTTCTCCGAATTTCAATTCTGGGGCTGCGAATTCCAATAATGCTGCAGATAAACGTGATGGTGGCTTACGTAGCCGCGATAGAGAGGTTAGATAATGAATGCAAATCGTCTCTTAGCTGGCGCTGCTGGGCTAGTCGCCCTCATTTTTGTTTTGTCATCGAGTATTTTTGTTTTAGACCAACGTAACTTTGCTGTGGTCTTTGCTTTTGGGCAAATTGTGAGAATTATCGAACAGCCTGGCTTACAGTTCAAATATCCAGCGCCTTTTGAAAATATACGTTTCTTTGATCGTCGTATTTTGACCATTGATACCCCCGAAGCAGAGCGGTTTATTACATCCGAGAAGAAAAATCTCTTGGTTGACTCTTATGTTAAGTGGCGCATTGTTGATCCTCGTAAGTTCTTTGTGAGCTTTAAGGGTGATGAACGTTTAGCTCAAGATCGTCTGACACAGCTAGTACGCTCGGCCTTGAATGAAGAATTTACTAAACGCACGGTCCGCGAAATCATCTCGGATCAACGCGAGGAAGTGATGCAGGGTATTCGTAAAAAAGTAGCAACAGATGCATCTGAGATTGGTGTAGAAATTGTGGATGTCCGTCTCAAGCGCATCGATTTATTGGCTGAAATTAGTGACTCTGTCTATCGTCGGATGGAAGCAGAACGTAAACGTGTTGCTAATGAGCTACGCTCAACTGGTGCTGCTGAGTCAGATAAGATTCGAGCTAACGCAGAACGTCAACGTGACACGATTTTGGCCCAAGCTTATCGTGACGCACAGAAAATCAAGGGTTCGGGGGATGCTAGAGCGACTGCGCTCTATGCAGAGGCTTTTGGGCGCGACCCTCAGTTTGCCCAGTTTTATCAAAGTCTGGTGGCTTATCGTAGCTCGTTTAAAGATAAGAAGGATGTTATGGTAGTGGAGCCTAACAGCGAGTTCTTCAAGTTCATGCAAAAAAAGAATTGATAGCAAGTATTTCAGATCATGAATCGTTGGCTACTACCTGAAGATATTGCTGATGTTTTACCAGCTGAGGCTCGTAAAGTAGAGACTCTGCGCCGTGTCATTCTGGATTTATATCAGTCTTACGGATATGAGCTAGTTGCGCCACCCATTTTAGAATTCCTCGATTCTTTGCTTACTGGAACAGGCTCTGATCTCAATTTACAAACCTTCAAGTTGGTAGATCAGCTATCTGGTCGTACCTTAGGCCTGCGTGCCGATATGACGCCACAAGTAGCTCGCATTGATGCGCACTTGCTTAATCGCGAAGGTGTTACCCGCTTATGTTATGCGGGCTCAATTGCTCATGCTCGAACCCCAGTGGGTAGCTCTGCTCGTGAAGAGCTACAAATTGGTGCTGAGATTTATGGCTGCGCCACTTGGGAGGCCGATTTTGAGGCAATCTCTTTGCTGTTGAAGACTCTGAGTATTGCCGGTTTAAATAAAGTCTATTTAGATCTCTCGCATGCTGGTGTGCTTGAAGGCATTTTGGATGGTCAGGCGATTGCGAAGGCTGATATTGAGACACTTTATGGCTTATTGCAAACCAAAGATCGTCCGCGTCTTAGTATTTGGGCTAAAGCACTTCCTATCAAATCTGCCGAAGCACTGATGGCGCTGACTGAGTTAAACGGCCCCTGCGCGCAAGTCTTGGCTAGCGCTAAAAAGTCTTTACCAAAACATCCTTTGATTGAAGCTGCTTTGGCTCAACTAGAAAAATTGGTAGTCGCTACTGAGGCATTTTCTAATGATGTTGAGCCGAGCATTGATCTAGCAGACTTACGCGGCTATCAATATCACAGTGGCGTCATGTTTGCGGCCTACGTGGATAAACTGCCCCAGCCAATTGCTCGCGGTGGTAGATATGATCACGTTGGCCAGGCTTTTGGTCGCCCCCGTCCCGCAACTGGCTTTTCGATGGACTTGCTGACACTAGCCAGTCTTGCGCCTATGCCACAAAGAAGATCTGCCATCGTTGCACCTTGGATTGATGATGCGGCTTTGGCCAGCAAAATCATGGAACTACGACTGTCTGGCGAAGTGCTTATTCAGGCAATGGCTGGTGACACTGTAGAGACTGCAGAGTATCTTTGTGATCGCGAGCTAGTCAAGCAAGCTGGCTCATGGGAAGTAAAAAAGAAGTAACTCTCCCTTATTAATAATGCATTAATTCTGTAATTACCTTTTGGATTTCATTATGTCTTTAAAGCAACAAGCCCATGGTCGTAACGTCGTTGTCATTGGTACCCAATGGGGTGACGAGGGCAAAGGCAAGGTAGTCGACTGGTTAACTGATCATGCTCAAGCAGTAGTGCGTTTTCAGGGTGGACATAATGCTGGCCATACCTTAATTATTGGGAATAAGAAAACCATCCTACGCTTGATTCCCTCTGGAATCATGCATCAGAACGTCATCTGCTATATCGGTAATGGAGTTGTACTTTCTCCTGAGGCACTCTTTAAAGAGATTGGCGAGCTGGAAGCTGCTGGATTAGATGTTCAATCCCGCCTAAAGATTTCTGAGGCGACGACCTTGATTCTCCCGTATCACGTCGCAATTGATCATGCGCGCGAGAAAAAACGCGGTGATGCAAAGATTGGGACTACTGGCCGGGGTATCGGGCCAGCCTACGAAGACAAAGTAGCGCGCCGTGCTTTACGTGTACAAGATTTGTTTTATCCGGAGAAGTTTGCTGCTCAGTTACGTGAGAATTTGGAATATCACAATTTCATGCTTACGAACTACTACGGAGCAGAGGCGGTTGATTTCCAAAAGACCTTGGAAGAGGCGATGTCTTATGCAGAGCGCATGAAGCCGATGGTCGTTGATGTATCTAGCGCCCTCTACGCCGCTGAGCATGCAGGCCAGAACTTATTGTTTGAGGGTGCTCAAGGCACTTTGCTAGATATTGACCATGGTACTTATCCTTATGTTACCTCTAGTAACTGCGTGGCAGGGAATGCCGCCGCAGGATCTGGTGTTGGTCCCGACTCTTTGCAATACATTTTGGGCATTACCAAGGCCTATTGCACCCGTGTTGGTGCCGGCCCTTTTCCAAGCGAGTTGTATGACTTTGATAATCCAGCCAAGCAAGATCCAGTTGGCATACGTTTAGCTGAAGTGGGTAAAGAGTTTGGTTCTGTTACTGGTCGCCCCCGTCGAACAGGTTGGTTAGATGCGGCTGCACTCAAGCGTTCAATTCAGATCAATGGCCTATCGGGTCTGTGCATTACTAAATTAGATGTTCTCGATGGCTTTGAAAAAATTCGTCTTTGTGTTGGCTATAATTTAGATGGTCAAAAACTAGATGTATTGCCGCGTGGCGCTGAAGCCGTCGCCCGCTGTGAGCCGATTTATGAGGATTTCCCAGGTTGGAAGGGAACGACTTTTGGTATTCGTGAGTGGGACAAACTCCCAATAGAGGCACAGAAGTTCCTGCGTCGTATCGAAGAAGTTGCAGGGAAGCCGATCGCTATGGTCTCAACAGGACCAGAGCGCGATGAAACAATTCTTCTGCAACATCCTTTCAAGGGTTAACAGGATACTTTTCTTTAGCCTTTTTATATTTAACTTAAATATTTGTTTTAAGGTATTGAAATGACTGCACGTACACAATGTAATAGCCTGCAAGTGGCTACACCCCTATATCGTTTTATTGAAGACAAAGTCCTGCCCGGCTCTGGCATTAAAAGTGCCGACTTCTGGAAGGGCTTTGATGAGATCGTGAAGGACTTAAGTCCAAAAAATGAGGCATTGCTAGCTAAGCGTGATCGTTTACAAGTTGACTTGGATAAATGGCATCAAGCAAATCCCGGCCCAATTAAAGATATGCCTGCATACCGCAAGCACCTTAAGGAGATTGGTTATTTAGATGAAGTGCCGGGCAAGGTTTTGGGCGCAACTAAAAATGTGGATGATGAATTGGCCCTACAAGCTGGCCCTCAATTAGTGGTCCCAGTTTTGAATGCACGTTATGCACTAAACGCAGCAAATGCACGTTGGGGTTCTTTGTATGACGCTCTTTATGGTACTGACGTTATTTCTGAAGAAGATGGTGCAAGCAAGTCAGGTGAATATAACCCGATTCGTGGGGCTAGGGTTGTCGCATTTGCCCGCAAGTTTTTAGATCAATCTGCGCCCTTAGCTAAGGGTTCACATGCAGATGCTACTGCGTACACAGTAGATCGCAATAAGTTGCTGGTTGCCCTTAAAGATGGCAGTAAAACAAGCCTTGCTGATGAGAAACAGTTTGTGGGTTATCAAGGTGATGCTACGGCGCCTACTTCAGTGCTCTTGCGCAATAATGGCGTGCATATTGATATCGAAATTAATAAGCGCAAAACAATTGGTGCTAGTGATGCCGCTGGTGTCAATGATGTGGTCCTCGAGGCTGCACTTTCAACCATTTTAGATTTGGAAGACTCGATTGCTGCTGTTGATGGTGACGATAAAGTACTTGCTTACGAAAACTGGTTAGGCATTCTCAAGGGAACCTTGGTTGAGGAGGTGAGTAAAGGAGGCAAGACCTTTACTCGTAGATTAAATCCAGATCGTAAGTACACAGCCGGTATTGGTGCCGTTAATGCTAAAGATGGTGTAGTTACTTTGCATGGCCGCTCTTTGCTATTCCTTCGAAATGTTGGGCACTTGATGACGAATCCAGCAATCATCACTGGTGATGGTAAAGAAATTTATGAAGGTATCTTGGATGCGGTGGTCACTGTACTAATTGCTTTGTACGATATTAAGCGCCCATCAACTCAAGAAATTGGAAATACTCGCAAAGGCTCTGTATATATTGTGAAGCCCAAAATGCATAGTCCAGAAGAGGTTTCCTTTGCTGGCGAGCTATTTGGTCGGGTTGAGAAATTACTGGGCCTACCTGCAGATACGGTGAAGTTAGGCATCATGGATGAAGAACGTCGCATGAGCGCAAACATCAAAGCAGCAATTGCTGCAGCCGGTGCGCGCGTTGCCTTTATTAATACAGGCTTCCTTGATCGTACTGGCGATGAAATGCATACCGCAATGCATGCTGGTCCAATGATGCGTAAGGGTGATATGAAAGCCAGCAAATGGTTATCGGCTTATGAGCGTCGTAACGTTCTGGCTGGTT
>JBIISV010000025.1:0-18828 GCA_044340835.1 Polynucleobacter sp. | reverse complement strand
TTGGCCAATTAAAACGGTCTTGTAGACGTCTGCCATAATCGATCTTGAGAAGCTAAATAAATATGAGTATCGTCGATAACAAAAAAGCCTTCTTCGATTATTTTATCGAGGAACGGTTCGAGGCAGGACTGGTTCTGGAGGGCTGGGAAGTAAAAGCCATCCGCGCTGGTCGAGTCCACGTCAAAGAAGCGTATGTTGTCATCCGTCGGGCGGAGCTATTCCTGATCGGCTGCCACATCACCCCACTTCTTTCAGCCTCTACCCACATCGTCCCAGACAGTACCCGTACCCGCAAACTGCTACTGAATGCGATTGAGATTAAAAAACTCATCGGTAAAGTTGAGCAAAAGGGCTATACCCTCGTTCCCCTGAACCTGCATTTCTCCAAAGGGAATGTCAAATGCGAGATCGGTCTAGCTCGAGGCAAGAAGCAACATGACAAGCGCGCAGCAACCAAAGAACGGGAGTGGGAAGTCCAAAAGGGACGAATTGCCAGAGGCGATCTCAACGCCTAATGAGAGAAAATCAAGTACCTACAATTTTAGGTATATTTGCACCAATTAAGTGCACTAGATAAAATATTAAAGAAGTTAGCGTGGCCAAAAGAAAAAAGCCTAGATTAACGATCTAGGCTTTTTTACATCAAGCTATACATCCTTTAGGGTGAATTACGCCTCTTTCTTACCCAGCATTTCCCAGGTCGCTACTACGCTATCTGGATTCAGAGAAATAGAAGTGATTCCCTTGGCAACCAACCAGCGAGCAAAGTCTGGATGATCTGATGGGCCTTGACCACAAATACCAACGTATTTATTTTGCTTGAGACACGCTTCAATTGAACGGGCAATCATGAACTCTACTGCGGGGTCACGCTCATCAAAGTCGATTGCCAGCAATTCCATGCCGGAGTCACGATCTAGACCGAGCGTTAATTGAGTCATATCGTTTGAACCGATAGAGAATCCATCAAAATGCTCCAAGAACTGATCAGCCAAAATAGCATTGGATGGAATTTCACACATCATGATCAGGCGCAAGCCTTTTTCACCACGCTTAAGGCCTAACTTTGCCATCATGTCGATTACGCGTTCAGCCTGCTTAATGGTGCGCACAAAGGGCACCATGATCTCCACGTTATCTAAGCCCATGTCTTCACGAACGCGCCTCATGGCAGCGCACTCTAGAGCAAATGCTTCGCCGAAATCTGCGGATACGTAACGGGATGCGCCACGGAAACCTAACATTGGATTTTCTTCATCTGGTTCATAGCGTGAACCGCCAATGAGCTTCTTGTATTCATTTGACTTAAAGTCAGACAAACGTACGATCACTGGTTTTGGATAGAAAGCAGCGGCAATCGTTGCCACACCCTCAACCAGTTTATCTTCGTAGAACTGACGTGGGCTTGCATAGCCACGAGCAACACTTTCCACTGCACGCTTGAGATCAGGATCAATATTAGGATATTCCAACACTGCACGAGGATGCACACCAATATAGTTATTGATAATGAACTCAAGACGAGCTAAGCCAACACCCGCATTTGGAATTTGGCAGAAATCAAAGGCCAACTGAGGATTACCAATATTCATGGTGATCTTCACTGGAATCTCTGGCAATACACCACGAGAAATCTCGGTCACCTCAGTCTCAATTAAGCCATCATAAATATGGCCTTCATCTCCCTCTGAGCAAGAAACCGTGACCATCATGCCATCTTGCAGGTGTTCTGTAGCATCACCGCAACCGACTACCGCAGGCACGCCTAACTCACGCGCAATAATTGCCGCGTGACAAGTACGGCCACCGCGATTCGTCACAATCGCAGAAGCGCGCTTCATTACTGGCTCCCAGTTAGGGTCAGTCATATCGGCAACCAATACATCGCCAGGCTGAACACGATCCATCTCACTTGGGTCACGAATGACTCGCACTGGACCGGCTCCAATCTTTTGACCAATCGCACGACCCTTAGCAAGAATCTGAGAGCTTCCTTTGAGCTTGTAGCGCATCTCCACCTGGCCAGCAGCTTGACTCTTCACTGTTTCTGGGCGAGCTTGCAAAATGTAGATGCGGCCATCTTGACCATCTTTACCCCACTCGATATCCATTGGACGACCGTAGTGCTTTTCAATAATGACGGCGTATTTTGCTAACTCAGTGATGTCCGCATCTTCTAATGAAAAACGATTGCGTTTTTCTGGAGCAACATCAACAGTCATCACCTTTTCAGCAGAGCCTGCTGGAGCAAATTGCATCTGAATTAATTTAGAGCCTAAAGAGCGACGTATGATCGCCTTCTTATCCATGGCAAGCGTTGTCTTGAAAACATAGAACTCATCCGGATTCACTGCGCCCTGCACCACTGTTTCACCTAAACCATAGCTTGAGGTAATAAAGACAACATCTTTAAAGCCCGACTCAGTATCTAGGGTAAACATGACACCAGCAGCTCCAAGATCAGAGCGAACCATGCGCTGAATCCCGGCAGACAAGGCTACGTCAGCGTGCGCAAAGCCTTTGTGGACACGATAGGAAATCGCACGATCGTTATACAAAGAAGCAAATACTTCACGAATCTTCTTTAGAACATCATCAATACCTTCAACGTTCAGGAAGGTTTCTTGCTGACCAGCAAAGGAGGCATCTGGCAAGTCTTCGGCTGTTGCAGAAGAACGCACCGCGAAGGAGCCCTTGCCTGAATCATCTAATTGCTTAAAGGATTTCCGAATTTCTTCATCTAAGCGGGACTGAAACGGAGCAGCCTCGATCCAGCCACGAATCTCTTTACCAGCTTCAGCCAAAGCACGGACATCATCAATATTGAGATTTTCTAAACGCTTTTGGATGCGCTCAGTTAAATTGTTGTGCTCCAAGAAATCACGAAATGCCAATGAAGTGGTTGCAAATCCGGTAGGCACACGAACGCCAGTGGATGACAACTGAGAGATCATTTCACCGAGTGAGGCATTTTTACCGCCAACTGACTCGACGTCAGTCATACGGAGTTGCTCAAAAGGTAAAACATAGGCATTGGCTACTTCACTACTGTGCTGCTGTTGGTTGGACATAAAAATCTCTCAAAAGATAAGGAAACTGGTCGAGCGGCCGAATACAATACGGCATACTTCATTAATTACCTATTGTAGTGCTGACCAAGACTGTTAGGCCACCCTCATGAGCACCCAACCCCGTATTGTTTTTATCGTTTCTGACGGTACCGGCATTACTGCCGAGAACTTCAGCCAATCCATTTTGGCGCAATTTGAGGCCACTTTTAAGCATATTCGAGTCCCTTTTGTAGACAGCACTGAAAAAGCGCATGATGCCGTTTCTAGCATCAATCAGGCAGCCTCGAAATATGGAGTGCAGCCTATCGTATTCACCACATTGGTGAATACGGAGTTAAATCAGATTGTGAGTCAAGCAAATGGTCTAATTTTAGATATGTTCCAAACATTCGTAGTACCTTTGGAGCAGGCTCTAGGGATCAAATCAACCCATGCAATGAACCGGCTCCACCATAATGCCGATACTGAGGCCTATAAAAACCGGATTGAGGCGATTAATTACTCCTTGGCACATGATGATGGCCAATCCAATAAAAACCTAGCTGAGGCTGATGTCATTTTGGTTGGCGTCTCTCGGGTGGGTAAAACACCAACCAGCCTTTACTTAGCGATGCAGTACGGGATGAAGGCTGCCAATTACCCTCTCATTCCTGAGGACTTTGAACGCGGCCAATTACCTAAAGATTTAATGCCTTATCGAAGCAAAATTTTTGGCCTAATGATTGACGCCGAGCGCTTATCCGAAATCCGCAATGAGCGTCGTCCTGGTAGCAACTATGCCAAACTAGAAAACTGCAGGTATGAAATTAATGAAGCCACAGCCATGATGAAAAAAGAATCGATCCCATGGTTAGCTACTACCAGCAAATCCATCGAAGAAATTGCCACTACCATCCTACAATCCATGAAATCGGATAAAACCATTTTAGGTTAACTGGATCTTGGCTTGCTCCAGAATATCATTGGATTACAGCCTTGTGATCGGACTTGGCTGAACCCAATATCCCACAGCATACTTTCACTTTCATCCTCTAAAAAATTTGCAGCATGGGATGTATTCTTGTATTTGAAAAGTATAAAAATCTCATTTACCAACGCTTTGTTAGATATAATTAAAAGATCAAATTAAACAAGGGGTTGGCAATTAAAATGCGCATCTGTCACCCACCATTCTCTCGTGCAACCCTCATTCGCCTGCAGTCATGCCTGCCAAAAGGATTGCCGATTTAATCTTAGGATCAATTTAACCCTTCATGAATTGGCAACTTCCTTTTAGCAAATGGCTTCCAGAATATAAGAATCCAGGAATCATTCGCGCAGATGTTTTGGCTGGGCTTACGGGGGCAATAGTAGTAATGCCTCAAGGCATCGCCTTTGCTTTATTGGCTGGAATGCCCCCGCAATATGGTCTATACGCAGCAATGGTACCTTGCTTGATTGCGGCATTATTTGGCTCTAGTCGCCTCATGGTCACCGGCCCTGCCAATGCAATTTCCCTGACTACGATGGCATTAATTGCTCCTCTAGCCCTACCAGAGTCAAATACCTATGTCACCTATGTTCTCACCCTCAGCTTCTTAGTGGGCATCATTCAACTTGTATTAGGCTTTAGCAAAGCTGGTCAATGGGTTGAAAAAGTACCTCACTCCGTCATTGTTGGCTTTACAGTTGGAGCTGCAATTCTCATTATTAACAGTCAACTGGGAACTCTGCTTGGTATTAGCATCCCAAAAGGAAAGAGTGTTATAGAAACCATGAGTGCTGTCATGACAGCATCTCTGAGTCATCAATTGGAGATTTATACACTAGCGCTAGTACTTTTCACCTTAGTTGCCATTCGACTCTGGAGACCTCTCAATCGTTTTGTACCAGCCATGCTGGTAGCGGTCATCATGGGAAGTATTGCAGCGGCTTTACTAGAGGCTTTTTTACCCGACACTGTGATATTCAAAAGGGTTCAAGAAATACCAGGGGCCTTTCCGCCAATCTCTAGTCCAGATTTAAGTGGCGAAACCTTACAAAAGCTATTTAGCGCAGCGCTCATCATGACCCTTCTAGCGTCCACTGAAGCCATGGCAATTGCTCGTGCTATTGCATTAAAAACAAAAGATCAGTTCAATGCCAATCAAGAATTTATTGGTCAAGGATTAGCCAACATCTGCGGCTCATTTTTCTCAGCCTACCCTGCTAGCGGCTCCTTTAATCGCTCAGGTGTCAACCTCGCCTCAGGGGCAAAAACACCACTTTCAGCAATTTGTGCAGCAGTTTTTTTATTGGTATTACTGGCGTTTGTCTCGCCATTAGCCAAACATATTCCATATGTCGTGATTGCCGCACTATTACTCGTGGTTGCCTGGAATTTAATTGATATAAAACAAATTCGTCATGAAATTCATATGGGTGTACAGGAATGGATCCCGATGCTAGTGACTGGAATTGCCACTATCACCATCCCATTGGAGTGGGCGATTCTTGGTGGAATATTGACTTCAGTTGTGGTGAAGCGCCTCTTTAAGAAGTCCTAATGGGTGTTCAGCAGATCTAAAAGCTTTAAGCGCTGAACTTTGCCCGATGGACCTCGAGGAAGGTCTTGCATAAAAAGAATTAATTTAGGCGTTCTAAATTTTCCGAGCTCCTGGATACAAAAGTGGCGCATCTCTTCCTCGGAACATGAGGCGTCTGGTTTCAGCACGATGCAAACCATAATCTCCTGGCCATAATTATCATCTGGGATGCCGACTGCAGCTGCATCTAATACTGCCGGATGCTTTAGTACAGCCTCATCAATTTCACGAGGCGCAATATTTTCTCCGCCCTTAATAATGAGCTCTTTGAGGCGCCCAGTAATGAAATAAAACCCATCTTCATCGCGCATACCAAGATCACCGGTTTTTAACCAAGCTTCGCTATCAAAAGCCTTTGCTGTCTCGGCCTCTGCTTTGTAATAAGCTTTAAGCACATTACCGCCACGCAAGCAGATTTCTCCCACAACCTTATCTCCTAACAACTTTCCATCAGCATCAATGATCTTTGCCTCTACTCCGCAAGGAAGGCCTGGACTGCCGTAGCGACGCCTTTCATCATGAGGATTACAAAAAACCATTGAAGCAGACTCCGTCATGCCCATACCTTCAATCACAGTAATCCCAAACAGACTTTCAAACTCACGATGATGCTCTGGCGGAAGTGGAGCGGATGCTGAACGGCCAAAGCGAATCAATTTCAGCTGATCTTGACTTGGTAAATCTCCGCCACTTTTGGCAGCATTAATTAAATACGCAATGATGGTGGGAACCATATTGATCCAGGTGCAATGATACTGAACAGCTAAATTCCACCAACTAGAAACTGAAAAGGTGTGGGGGGCAACAACAGATCCGCCTGATACAAATGGGGTAATCGTAGAAATGACCTGTCCATTGATATGGTAGATCGGCAAAGAACTCAAAACAGTATCTACTTCAGAGAGTGAGTGCCACGATGCCATGGATCTTGCTGAATGTAGCAAGTTCTCATGTGTCAACAACACCCCTTTTGGTGTTCCAGTAGTGCCAGAGGTATACATTAGCAAGGCTGGTTGACTTGCCTGAACGGATGGAAGTATGCCGGCCTGACACTGCATAAAAACGCCCTCTAAGGCATCAGGATCTAGCTCATACAATAAAAAAGATCTCTTCGTTTTCTCAAGCGCTAAAAATAAGTTTTGCTTTTTATCTGGTGAGTAAAACAAGACTTCTATATCGCTATGATCTAGTACCCAGGCGAGTTGATCTATAGGCGCCAATAGATTCAGGGGTGTAATAACCCGACCGCAAGCCATCGTAGCCAAAAAGACCGTACTGGTCTGGCGGCCATTTTGCATATATAAACCTACATGACCATGAGCACTTATTTTCTGCTCTTCTAGCCAGGTCGCAAAATGATGTACCTCTTTAGCGAGCTGGCCATAACTCAGGGTAGCGTCAGTTTCAGGGGCATATAAAAAAACCTTGTCCGCCTGCGCAGTTTGCCAATGCAATAAGACTTCGCCTAAACTTTGGCATGGTGTGGTCACCTGAAAACTCAAGCCTGAGGAAAGCGTTCGAAGTAATCTTTCAGGAGGTCCTCGACTTTAGGTACCCGCTCTGGAATAGGTCGAACCACTCTGGTGATATTGAGGTAGTGACGATAATTCATATTGTCTGAAAAATTATTTTTTCCCCAGGTGCCGCATCCCATGGAAAGTGAAAACGGCAGGCCGTTCTCAAAACTACCGCCAGCAGCGATGGTATGCGCCTGATTCACAATTACTCTCGCCACTTTTAAATTCTCAGCCAGAGTTGCAGCACGCTTTTCCATCACGTCACCACTTAAGGCGGTATGCAAACCCACGGAATGGCCGTTTCCTTGATAGTGATAAACACGAGCCACCAAGTCTTGAGCTGCCTTAAAATCTACCACTTTCCAAACCGTCAGAATAGGACTTAATTTCTCGCCTGAGAAGGGGGCAGATTGCCCAAAGCCATCCTCCTCTACCATCAAAAATTGGGCTTGTTTTGCTTTTGGGTTTTGTAATTGCGCCCGCTCTGCAATGATTGAAGGGTATTGAGCCGTTAAGGTAGATGTGAGTTTGCCATCTAGAAACATGATTTTTTCAAGACGTTTCTTATCGGCTTCATCCAATAAGACGCCACCAGCCTGCTCCAATGCTTTAAGAGCTTGTGTATAAACATCTGCGCAAATCACTACCCCATTTTCACTAGAGCAGCTGGTTGCATTATCAAAAGTTTTGGATTGGGTGATTTTCGCTGCTGCCCCATTCAAGTCAGCATACTCATCAATAATGGCAAGCACATTACCAGCACCCACACCAAATGCAGGAGTCCCGCAACTATAGGCGGCCCGAATATTCGCCTGTGAACCAGTAGCAACTACCAAATCCGCTAAACGCATTAGTTCGTTTGTGGACTCCTTAGTAACCGGAAATGGCAACATCTGCACTAAATCGCGAGGAGCATTCACCAAGTCTAATTGTTGGTGAACAAATTCCAATAGGCGTGCGCATGTCGAATATCCTTTGGGAGATGGCGCAACTACAACCGCATTACGACACTTCAAGGCATTCAAAATTTTATTAATCGGGGTTGCGCCTGGATTCGTTGAGGGTGTAATGGCAGCTACAACCCCTACTGGACGAGCATACTCAGTCAGGCCAGTCTTCAAGTCTTCGGAGATGACACCAACTGTTTTGGCGATACTTAAATCACGAATAAGTCCAAGTGTTTTTCTAAAATTCTTCTTGAACTTATCAGAAACATCTCCTAGACCAGTGTCCTGCACGGCAAGCTCTGCCAACTCTTGATTTCTCTTGGGCTCCAAGATGGCCCAAGCTGTAGCTTCCACTACTAAATTGACTTGTGCTTGAGTGTATTCCTCATATTTTTGTTGAGCTAGACCCGCTCGCTCAACAATCTTCTCTACTGGTGTCATGTCTTTACTTTGCTTATAGCTTTACTCTGACTTAATAGCAGCATCTTTGGCCACCTTCTTCCACTTCACAATCTCGCTCTTGACAATTCCTCCGAGTTGCGCAGACGAACTACCCACTGCTTCAGCACCTTGACCTAATAATTTTTCTTTCACTGCTGGTTCAGCCAAGACTTTAATGGTAGCTTTATAAAGCGCATCAATAATAGGTTGCGGTGTTTTGGCTGGAACAAACATGGCATACCAAGAGTCAACTTCATAATCCTTGAATCCTAATTCAGCCATCGTCGGCACATCAGGAAAAATCGGTGAGCGTTTAACAGTAGATACAGCAAGTGCACGCAACTTACCTGACTTAATAAAATTTGCAGCCGCTGGAATCGAAACCCAAAGGAGCGGTACCTGTCCGGCCATGACATCAGTAACAGCGGGGCCACCACCACGATAAGGTATATGAGTCATCGATACGCCTGCCCCAGTTGCCATCATTGCGCCAGCCAAATGGCCTGGCGAACCATTGCCCACAGAGGCATAAGAAATAGAATCTGGCTTGGCCTTAGCCATATCAACCACCTCCTTCACCGTCTTAGCTGGAAAGTCAGGATTTGATACCAATATTTGCGGTAATGAGGCTACCAATGAAACCGGTGAAAAGTCTTTTTCGGTATCAAAAGCGAGCTTTGGATAGATTGCAGGATTGATAGTATGGGAAGAAAGTGTAAATAACACTGTATAACCATCTGCCGCAGACTTCGCTACGATGTCGGTTCCAATGGATCCGCCAGCGCCTCCGCGATTATCTATGATGATTTGTTGCCCTAAGGCCTGCCCTAATGGCTCTTGCATGATGCGAGCGATCACGTCAGTTCCACCGCCAGGTGGGTATGGGACAACGAGTTTAATTGGCTTAGTAGGCCATGATTGGGCGCTCACTAATTGTGTGTAACTCACCAAACCTAAGACTATAGATAGAACGACGGCTACCAGATTGCTTCTAGGCATCTCTCATCTCCTGTTTTAAGCACAATTACCTGTACTTATATTAGCTCTCCCTGTGGTGAGCGCTATAGTTGCTACCAAGATCTTACTCAACGGAACAAGATGTTTCGTATTAGTGAAAATACTAACATTTTTCCTAGATATTGCAAATATGTTCTATTAGAATGAACAAAATGACGCAATTCTTGAGATTGTCCACCTATGTTTGAAACCGAAAATACCGAAATACTAGATATCAGCAAAAAAGATAGCCCAAATGAAAATTCATCGATGCTCAAAGGGATTGTCATATTAGAGGCTTTAGCAGCCCTACAGCAGCCCGCAAGCCTAGCCCAACTGATGCAAATGACAGGAATGCCAAAAGCATCTTTGCATCGCACTCTCGCCATTTTTGAAGAGGCAGGACTAGTAGCAAGAGAGCCTGGTGGCCGTACTTATACCCCCGGGGATCGCCTCTCTAGCCTTGCGATGGCCACTTTGACACACGGCACCGTCTCGGCAATTCGACACAGCATCTTAAAAAAATTAGTTGCTGATTTAGGCGAAACCTGTAACTTAGCCGTTCTTAAACGGGGTGAACTTTTTTACTTAGATCGTGTTGAGGCCAATTGGGCCTTGCGCCTACATTTACCTCCAGGCACTTCGCTTCCGCCGCATTGCAGTGCTAGTGGCAAATTGCTGCTGGCATTCAAAGCATCTGATGAGCGCTCTAAACTTTTAGAAAATTTACCGCTTGATCAATTTACTCACAGGACGATTACAGATCGCGATCTTCTTGAGTCCGAACTTGAGCGCATTATCAGTACTGGATATGCTATCGACAATGAAGAATATGTGCTTGGTGTCTCATGTGTTGCAGTACCCGTCCGAGACGCCGTGGGTGAGGTAGTGGCAGCGATTGCCGTTCATGCAGCCACTGCAAGACTACCGCTCAATCAAGCGATGGAGCATATTCCAAAGCTAAAAGAAGCTGCCGCACGCATCTCTCAAACCTTGTCCTAATCAAGCGTAATAATAATTGCCCCCTAAAGTGAAGCTCATGGATCAGTATCCGTTATTAGAAAAAATGATTGGGGAAGCTAAGAGTGATATTCCTTTGGGTGTTGTTTATCCACTGAGTGTGCCCGCCCTTGAAAGCGTCTTTGACTTAATCAAAAGACAGCTATGTACTCCAATCTTGATTGGGCCTAAAGATCTTATTTTAGAACTAGCAGCCAACGAAGAACTCTCTTTGAATGGGATTGAGATTATTGACACCCCAAATGACCCCATACTGGCAACCAAAAAAGCAGTAGAAATGGTCAAGGAAGGTAAGCTAGCAGTGTTAATGAAAGGATCATTGCACACCGAAGATCTGATGGGTCCCATAGTGCATCGTGATGGATTAAGAACGGATCGCAGAACGAGTCATTTATTTTTATTTGAACTGGAGAACTACCCCAAATTACTGGGAATCAGTGATTGTGTAGTTAATATTGCGCCCAATCACCTTCAAAAAATACAGATTCTCAAAAGCAGTCTTGCGGCGCTGAATAAACTAGGGATAACAGATACAAAGGTAGCTATCATTGCTGCTACCGAGATAGTAAACCTGGGTATGCAAGCCACTACAGATGCTAAAGAGATCGTGGATACCCACGCCGCAAACCCAATTCATCCCTCAACCATTATTGAAGGCCCTTTTGGATTTGATAATGCCATTTCTATCCATTCTGCCAAAACAAAGGGCATCAATTCAAAGGTGGCTGGTGACCCTGATCTTCTTTTAGTGCCTGACTTACAAGTAGGCAATATTCTTTATAAGTCTTTGGTCTATATGGCCAAGGCGGAGTGCGCTGGCACCATCTTAGGCGCTCAAGTTCCCATCATTCTCACATCGCGATCTGACTCTGTATTTTCAAGAGTGGCATCTTCTGCGATGGCTATTTTGCTTGCCAAACAACCTCAATAAAAAGTAAAGCTATGTTCAAACTATTTTCAAATGATCCTGTACACGATCCCCTTAAGAAGCAAGGGTCTGTTACAGAAATTAAGAAAACGACTTGCTATATGTGTGCATGCCGATGCGGTATCCGCGCGCATCTGCGCGATGGCGAGCTTGTCTATATTGACGGAAATCCAGAGCACCCCTTGAACCAAGGTGTCATTTGTGCCAAAGGAGCTTCAGGAATCATGAAGCAGAAATCCCCTGCTCGTATTACGCAACCGCTATTGAGAAAAATAGGCAGCAACCGAGGAGATGGAGAATTTGAACCCATTAGCTGGGATAGGGCCTTTGAAATTCTGACTAAACGTCTAAGCCACATACGCGCTACCGATCCTAAAAAGTTTGCGCTCTTTACCGGGCGAGATCAGATGCAGGCATTAACGGGTCTATTTGCGCGTCAATTTGGTACACCGAATTATGCTGCTCATGGTGGGTTCTGCTCAGTCAATATGGCTGCAGGCATGATCTACACCATTGGCGGAAGCTTTTGGGAATTTGGCGGTCCTGATTTAGAACATGCAAAGCTATTTGTCATGATCGGTACCGCCGAGGATCATCACAGTAATCCGATGAAGATTGCCTTATCCAAATTTAAAAGAGCAGGTGGTCGCTTTATCTCGATTAATCCAGTAAGAACGGGATATTCCGCGATTGCGGATGAGTGGATCCCGATTAAACCCGGCACTGATGGCGCTCTTTTTATGGCACTCATGCACGAACTGCTTCGGCTTGAGAAATATGATGCACCATTCTTAAAACGCTTTAGTAATTCATCACAATTGGTTTGTATGGATTCTGGGGCAGAAGAAGGGTTATTTTTATACGACCCAGATTCTGATCCAATTAACCTAGATTTACCTCATAACAAATACATATGGGATGAAACGACTCAAACTGCACAGCCCTGCTTTAAGCAAGGAACATCTCCAGTATTGCTTGGTGAATATACGATGGGTTCTGGTCCACATCAGGGTAAAAAAGTGGCCCCTGCATTTGAACTACTCAAAAGACAAGTAAGTGAAACTACTCCAGAGTGGGCGTCAGCAATTACCAGCATCCCGGCAGAAAGAATTCGCAAACTTGCCCTAGAAATTGCAGATACTGCCTTCGGCCAAGAATTTGAGCTCCCGATATCGTGGACAGATTCTTGGGGAGAAAAGCATGACTCCGTCATCGGTAGGCCTGTTGCATTTCATGCGATGCGTGGACTTTCTGCTCACTCAAATGGTTTTCAAACAACCCGTGGCTTAGCTGTATTGATGTCCTTATTGGGTACGATTGATCGTCCAGGAGGCTTTAGACATAAAGCGCCTTACCCAAAGCAAGTGCCGCCTAATGCAAAGCCACCATCTTCTGAAAATGATATTAAGCCTAATACGCCCTTAGCTAAACCGCCATTGGGTTGGCCAACACAACCAGAAGATTTGGCATTGGATTCACATGGCAATCCATTGCGGATTGATAAGGCTTACTCTTGGGAGCATCCTTTAGCTGCCCATGGTTTGATGCACAACGTCATCACGAATGCAGTCAAAGGTGATCCCTACTCTATTGATACGCTCATGATTTTCATGGCTAATATGTCATGGAATTCAACGATGAATACAATGGAAGTACGCGAACATTTGAATGCCAAAAATGCGGATGGCGAATTTAAGATCCCATTCTTAGTTGTATGTGATGCTTTCCAGTCTGAAATGGTGGACTTTGCAGATCTTGTATTACCAGATACCACTTATCTAGAGCGTCACGATGTCATGAGCATGTTGGATCGTCCTATTTCAGAATTTGATGGTCCAGTTGATTCAGTGCGAATTCCTGTTCTTGAGCCTCTGGGGGAATGTAAGCCATTTCAAGAGGTTCTGATTGAGCTTGCCTCCCGCCTGAAGTTTCCAGCCTTTACAACGCCAGAAGGCGAGAGAAAATTTAAAGACTATCCAGACTTTATTACTCGTTTTCAGACTGCACCTGATTCAGGTATCGGCTTTCTGACTGGTTGGCGCGGCAAGGATGGCGATAAACCTCTCAAAGGTGAGCCTAATCCGAATCAGTGGCAAAAATATGCTGAGAATAACTGCGTACACCAATACCATATGCCGCCTGAACATCAATACATGCGCAATTGGAATAAGGGATATTTAGATTTCTCTAAAGAAAATGCGCTAAGACAGAAGAATGATCCGATCATGATCGCAATCTACTCAGATATCTTGCAAAGATTTAGATTAGCAGCCACCGGTAAGCGTCCTGGAGCTCAACCTCCAGAACATTTGAAAGCACGTATCTATAAATATTTTGATCCCTTGCCATTTTGGTATCCACCGCTAGAGGATGAAGTAACTGATCTCAGTAAATTTACTTTGAATGCGATTACCCAGCGCCCTATGGCGATGTACCACTCATGGGATTCTCAAAATGCTTGGCTGAGACAAATTCATAGTCATAACTATTTATATGTGAATACGGCGACGGCACTCAAGCATGGTATCGCTGATGGCGCCTGGATGTGGATTGAATCTCAATGGGGCAAGGTCAAGTGTATGGCTCGCCATTCAGAAGCGGTTGATCCTGGAACAGTTTGGACCTGGAACGCAATTGGTAAAGCGGAATCTGCCTGGAGCCTATCTGATAATGCAGATGAATCCAAAAAAGGTTTCTTGTTAAATCATTTAATTTCAGAAAAGCTGACATTAGGTGGCTTCACTGTGAGCAACTCGGATCCTATTACTGGGCAGGCAGGTTGGTACGATGTTCGAGTGAGATTAGCTCCAGCTGGAGATGATGAGCTACAAGAAACATGGCCGCAGGTAAAGGCACATGAAGTGCCTGGAATGTCTCTCAAAAAGGAGGTGGGAAAATGAGCGCCAATAAACAACTCGCCTTAGTCATTGATTTGAATGTTTGCGTTGGATGTCACGCATGCGTCACATCTTGCAAGGAATGGAATACCTCTGGCTCCGCTGGACCGCTCACTGACCTCAATGCGTATGGCGCCAATCCAAGTGGTACTTTCTTTAATCGCGTACAAACGTATGAAGCAGGATCCTTCCCCAATACCCAAACAGTGCACTTTCCAAAATCCTGTTTGCATTGTGAAGAGCCACCTTGTGTGCCGGTATGCCCAACAGGAGCAAGTTATAAACGTAAAGAAGATGGCATCGTATTAGTTGATTATGACAAATGTATTGGGTGTAGCTATTGCTCGTGGGCTTGCCCTTATGGAGCGCGTGAACTAGACGAAGAGCGCCAAGTCATGACAAAGTGTACGTTATGCGTAGATCGTATTTATAGTGAAACCTTGCCTGAATCAGAACGTAAGCCCGCATGTGTACTCGCTTGCCCCACCAGCGCACGTATTTTTGGCGATGTTCATGATCCAGAGTCGGCAGCTAGCAAAGCGATTGAAGAGCGCGGAGGTTATGCCCTCATGCCTGAATGGGAAACCCAGCCCGCTAATCAGTACTTACCACGCTCTATCATGGAAACGATTGATGCAGCAAGGAACGATAAATAATGCGCCCACAACTTTCAATTATCTTTTTTACGACACTAGCGGGAATGGCACAAGGCCTGTTATTTTTCGTGGCGCTATTGAATATAGAAGGGCCAGTCTTGTCTGCGCCCTTTCTATCAATGCTGGCATTACCAGTCAGCTTAATACTGCTCGGCCTAGGTTTAGTTGCATCGTTTTTTCACTTGGGACATCCTGAAAGAGCTTGGCGTGCTGCGATGATGTGGCGCACTTCATGGCTTTCACGAGAAGTCATCGCCTTACCGGCAGTCATAGCGCTAACTATCCTCACTTTCTTCTTTATCATTAATGGAATAGTGCCAGCATGGGTATGGGCCGCATTACTAATCAGTATCTTTGCCTTATGGATCTGCACTGCCAAGATTTACCAATGCATTCGGTTTATTCAGGAATGGTCGCACCCCTCTACTCTTAGCAATTTCATCCTGCTAGGATTAAGCTCGGGCGGCTTGTTATTAGAACTGCTTCTGATGCTTTGGAGCGGGTCAGACATTCCATTGGGCATAAGTCTTATTTCAGGCATCAACTTTATATTGTTATTTTTAGCTCTCAATCTCAAGCTATGGATATGGCGTCGTAATCAAAAGTTAAAACCGAAATCCAATTTGGCATCTGCTACAGGGATTAAAGGTAATAATATTCGCCAAACTTCTATGGGATTTATGGGCGGCAGCTTTAATACGCGGGAATTTTTCCATCATCAAACAGATCGAGTCATCAGTAATATTCGAAAAATTATTTTATTAATGGCTTATGTAGGTCCTATGATCTTACTGGCCTTTTCGATGAATTCACCCAGCATTGCCCAAATAGCAATTGCCTTATTTATGCATTACATAGGCTTATTGGCTGAAAGATGGATGTTTTTCGCTGAAGCGAATCATCCTCAAAATTTGTACTATCAGAGAGTGTCATAAAGATCGCTCATTCCATGAATGAATTTGCTGAGAAACTCATTCATGGAAGAGTGCATGTCTCGCCTAAAAGACTAGGCAATCCTGGTCCGAGCGATTCCCAAAAGAATCATATTCTATTGGCAGCAAATGCTGCCCCAGACCACGGCAGAATGGTCCCTTGGCGCTTTATTGAAATCGGGCAAAGTAGTCGAGCTGCGCTAGGTGAAGTTTTTCATCAATGTCTACTCGATCGAGATCAAAGTGCCTCACTGATCCAGCTTCAGGAAGCTCAAGCAAAGGCTTTGCGTGGCCCCTTACTCCTATTAGCCATCGCTAATTATGCCGATAACGCCAATGAGATTAGTAAAGAAGAAAAATTGGTATCTCTGGGATGTGCAATTCAAAATATATTACTCAGCGCTTACGCTCTTGGCTTTGGCTCAGGACTATCTAGCGGCAAAGCCCTGCAAAGCCCAAGACTCAGAAGCCTTTTTCATCTTGCGGATCACGAAGACCCAATTTGCTTTATCACCATTGGCACAGTCACTCAAAATAAACCGGGTAGAATAAGACCCAGCGTATCTGACTATCATTCTATTTTTTAGTGATAAAAAAAGGCCCGACAATGTCGAGCCTTTTTAATTTCTAATGACTATTAGACGTAATCTTTGTACTTATCTAAGAAACGTACTGGCTTAGAAAGTGCGTCACGACGGAAGGGATCACCTAGTTCGCGAGTACACATAATCTCGACAACACAGGTTTTACCTTCTTTCATTTGCATCTCCACTGCCTTTTTGAGAGCTGGGCCAACTTGATCAAGCTGGTCAACTACGATTCCCTCTGCACCCATCGATTGAGCGATGCCTGCAAAACTTGGGCTATCTAATTCACCAGCAACAAAGCGGCGGTTATAGAAGTCCACCTGGTTCTTTTTCTCAGCACCCCATTGACGATTGTGAAACACCACAGCCGTTACAGGAATGTCATGGCGAACTGCAGTCAAAATCTCCACCATGCTCATTGCCCAAGCACCATCACCAGCGTAAGCAATCGCAGGACGCTCCTGAGCAGCTGCTTTAGCACCAATAATGGTGGGCAAAGCATAACCGCAATTACCAAAACTCATTGGCGCAAAGAAACTTCTTGGGCGCTCGAAACGCAGATAGCTGTTTGCAACAGAGTTAATGTTGCCAATGTCTGTAGAAACCATCGCATCAGCTGGCATCGCTTTTTCCAACTCACGCAGGACCTGGCGAGGATGTAAATAATTACCGCCAGTTGGAGTCTTTTCTTTTTTCTGCTCTTCAATCATGTCCAGACTGAATGGATCACGTTCATGAGTCCACTCATCTAACTCCTTTTCCCAAGCCGCTTTTTCCGCAGCAACAGTTTTTGCACGCTCAGCCTTTGTAGCATCACAAACCAAGGTCTTACCAGCTAAACGCTTAGTCAAAGCAATTGCGGCTTCTTTTGCATCGCCACAAATACCAACTGAAATTTTCTTCACCAAGCCCAACATCTTGTTGTCAGCATCAATCTGAATAATCTTGGCATTCTTAGGCCAATAATCCATGCCGTGCTGTGGCAAGGTGCCAAATGGGCCAAGGCGTGAGCCTAGCGCTACAACCACATCAGCCTGAGAAATCAGCTTCATTGCAGCCTTTGATCCTTGATAACCCAATGGACCACACCAGAGAGGATGGCTTGCAGGGAAGGAGTCATTGTGGAGATAGCTATTGACTACTGGGGCACCCAAGCGCTCCGCAAAAGCCTGACATTCTTTCATGCCATCAGCCATCACTACTCCACCACCAGAAATAATGACGGGGAATTTTGCATTCGCCAACAACTCAGCAGCCTCGTCTAAACTTTTTTCACCGCCCGGACCACGATCAAGACGACTAGGTTGTGGAATCTCCACCTCAATCTCACCATAAAAATAATCGCGAGGAATATTCAATTGAGTAGGACCCATTTCGGACATCGCACGATCAAAACACCGGCCAGTATATTCAGCCATCCGTTTTGGGTTATTGACGTGGCCTTGATATTTAGTGAACTCTTCAAACATCGGTAATTGGTTCGCTTCCTGAAATCCGCCTAAACCCATTCCCATTGTTCCGGTCTCTGGCGTCACAATCACTACCGGACTATGCGCCCAATAGGCAGCTGCAATCGCTGTGACGCAATTACTAACACCAGGGCCATTTTGACCAATAACAACACCATGACGACCGCTCACTCGCGCGTAGCCATCAGCCATATGTGCTGCTCCCTGCTCATGCACAACGGGTATTAAACGAATGCCAGCAGGAGCAAAAATATCCATCGCATCCATAAAGGCAGAGCCCATAATTCCAAAAATATCTGTCACCTTATTGGCGGCCATTGTTTCAACAAAAGCCTCCGAGGGGGTCATTTTTTGTGGGCCAGCAGGTAAATTAGTGCCAGTCTTAGACATTCAGCTCTCCTAGATATTCAATTAAACGGAACAATTTGTTCTACAATGTCTATATTAATAGCGTATTTTCTGCCATGTCAAGCATATAAACCCCAATATGGAATATATTTGACAACGCATTAAGACTCCTAAAGGACGTACTATGGCTGCAAGCTCCCCATCCATCGATTTATTGGATTTTCAACCGGATAAGGTGGTTTCACTTCATACCGCTTTTCCAGAATGCAAAGGATTTGCTGATTTTAAAATTCCAGCATTTAGCCAAAAAACGGACTTAGTGCCCTCAGTTGATCCTACTTACCAGCTCAATCCACAAGCAAGTGTGGCAATCCTTGCTGGTTTTGCTTATAACCGCAGAGTCATGCTGCAAGGCATGCATGGTACTGGAAAATCAACTCACTTAGAGCAGGTTG
>JBIISV010000024.1:0-18933 GCA_044340835.1 Polynucleobacter sp. | reverse complement strand
AGGCTATATGCGTTTGGGAAGGCTGGAATGATAATTACCGTGAATCTAATCGGCATGGTGGTATTGCGTGTTCATTTCGCAAGAATTGGCTGGAGATGCAAATTAAAACGGTTCAGCATGGTGTAGGTGACAGAGGTAAACGAAATCCGATTACTGGTGAAACCGTTTGTGGACCTGAGACTTTATCTGAGGCAGAACTGCGTCATAACGTAGACGATATTTGGAAGCGGGTCTTAGATAATGAGATGACTGGCGACTGGTATGAAGAGCGTTCTGCTAAATTAGATCGAGTGGATATCCCGGTTCTGAGCGCTGCAAACTGGGGTGGTCAAGGCTTACATACTCGCGGTAATTTTGAAGGCTTTGTGCGTTCAAAATCTAAAAATAAGTGGCTGGAAGTGCATGGTGGTTCACACTGGGCACCTTTTTATACAGATTATGGTGTGGCTATTCAGAAGCGCTTCTTTGATTTTTATCTTAAGGGCAAGAAGAATGGCTGGAATAAGACACCAACTGTATCTCTGCTAGTAAGAAGTCCTGGTGAAAAATTTACCCCGCGGTCTGAAAATGAATGGCCTTTAAAGCGAACACAGTGGACCTCGCTTTATTTAAATCCGACACAGCAAACTTTTTCCCAGTTCCCCTTAAAACAGGAAGCCAGCGTAAAGTATGACATGATGGGCAAAGGTGTCACCTTCGCCTTTCCTCCACAGACTCAAGATGTAGAGTTGACTGGTCCAATGGCTCTCAAGCTCTTTATTTCTTCCTCAACTACAGATGCTGATATTTTTTCTGTTGTAAGGGTATTTGATCCTCATGGTAAAGAAGTCTTATTCCATGGCGCGCTTGATCCAAAGACACCAATTGCGCAAGGTTGGCTAAGAGCTTCACACCGCAAGTTGGATAAAAAGAAAAGCTTACCTTACCGCCCTTGGCATAGTCATGATGAGAAGCAGCCACTCACTCCCGGTGAAATCTATGAGTTAGATGTGGAAATTTGGCCAACTTGTATAGTAGTTCCCAAGGGTTATAGTATTGCATTATCGATTCTTGGTCGAGATTATGAGCATGATGACGCTGCAGCCGTTCTGTCGAATATGAAGAATCCGATGAAAGGTTGTGGACCATTTACGCATGATGATGAGCAGGATCGTCCACCAGCCATTTTTGGTGGAAAGGTAACATTGCATATGGGGCCCAAGCATCAGGCAAGACTATTGGTACCTGTGATTCCGAAGAAAAAATAAGTTTGTCAAAACGAAGGAGACTTTATGAATTATTTTATGAATAAGTACTTATCGACTACGGTTTTGGCTTTATTTCTGGGCTTTTTTAGTCAGTTAATAAGCGCTCAATCTGGACCGTACCCCAATCGACCGATTAAAATTATTATTCCATTTCCACCCGGTAATACAACCGACATCATGACGCGTTTGATTGCCCCCAAGCTGCAGGAAGGGCTTGGGCAGCCAATCGTTGTGGAAAATAAGCCTGGAGCGTCTGGTGTGATTGGCATGGACTTTGTTGCTAAATCCAAACCTGATGGTTACACGCTTGTAGCATCACAGGGTGGCACCATGGTAGTACTGCCACATACTAGTAAAAATATATCTTACAGCCCCATTGCAGATTTCGCAGCTGTCACTCTGTCAACCTACAATTATCAGGTAGTCACAGCATCGAACCAAGCACCCTTTAAAACTTTTCCTGAAATGATTGCTTGGGCTAAAGCGAATCCAGGGAAGCTGACGGTGGCTTCAAATGGTGAAGGTGGATTTCCACATCTTGTTTTTGAGCACTTAGCAAAAACTGCAGGGATCACATTTACGCATGTGCCCTATAAGGGGACTGCTCAGATTGTTACAGATATGGTTGGTGGTCAGGTAATGGCTTCGATTGATGGGGTTAGCGGCCCTGCGCCGCATGTTCGCTCTGGTGCGATACGTTTATTGGCGATTTCGAATAAATCGAAAGTAGCGGAATGGCCCAATACGCCAACCGTATCCGAAACCATTCCTGGCTGGACTTCAAATGGCTGGTTTGCCTATTCTGGTCCTGCTGGCATGAACAAAGATATCGTGCGTAAGTTAAATATGGAAATTAATCGCGCCATGAATTCGCCTGAAGTGGTGGAGCAATTAAAGTCTTATGGATTAGAGGTAGTATCGGAGCCCCCTGAATATTTTGATCGAGTGGTCAAGGAAGACTATGCTCGATATGGCAAACTTATTAAGGATATTGGTTATGTACCCCGTTAAGAAACTCTTAGCGGAGTATTGAATAGGGTAATAAATTATTTCCCTGAGCTGAAATAAAAAAACTAACTCCAAAGGTTAGTTTTTTTATTTTCCGGGATTGGAATAATGATTCATCTTTTAGGCCTGACGCTTTAATTTTGGCGTCAACTGGAGAATAAATTGGAGTAGTACTTGAGCAAGAATTGCTGATAGAACTGCAGATAGGGATGCTATTAAGAGAGATGTTGTTGGCAGCAAGAGTGACAGGGTAATAAAAAATGCGGTAAATGAATAAAAGCCCTTAACCATTCCCCTATAAACCTGTGTGACATGAGCTGGACCTAATGTATTGTGGGTAAAAACAGCTAGTACCAAGCCAATTACTGGAAAAACTGCCAGGATGCCACTCCACGTCTCACCCAACAGGGCTGCTAAACTAGTAACAGAGAGGGTTAATAAAGCCCCCACTAGCATTCGCCATGGAAGATCATGCAGTGTTGATTTGAGTGGTGTCATTACCTTCATTTTTGGCAAAAGATAAGGTGTTATTAAAAGAGAGCCAATGGCTATTGCAATGGAAGCCTCTAGACCAGGCGAGGACTTAGCCAAAATGAATGCTGAGAAAAACCATGTCGACAGTGCAATCAATAGAGATAATGGCCAACTCAAGCGAATACAAGTCCATGAATACACTAGCCCAAAAACCATTAAGCAGGCAGTAGCAGAGATTGCCGATACTGCTGTCAATTCAGCAAATACAGCGCCTTGCTCAAGTGCTATGAAAATAATAATAGGCCCTGCAACTACTGGGAAGGCGCCCATCAAACCGGCAACACCAGACCCCCATTTGCGACCAGCTAAGGTAATTAAGCCAATGAATAAGGGGACTAAACAAAGTTTGAGTATGAGGATCACTGATAATCTATAAATAAAGGTTTGGACGCTAGGGTAGCATATTCACCACCCTATTTATTTGATAAGCTCATTTCTAGTTGAGTCCTAATCTAGCTTGGGCTCAAGAAGTTGGGATTTTGAGGATGCAGATTGTTTAAAACAACCACCAGAGAAAACTTTCTGAGACAAGGGTACGCAGCTATTTTTACTTTTGTGACTTGCCTGAGCTTTGCTCATGCAGAGTTCAGCTTTAAAGACCTGAGGCCCTCAAAAAAAATGGCGCTCATTACGGGTGGCTCTTTTGTCATGGGATCTGATCATGGCCCTGATGATGAAAAGCCGCAACACACTGTCTTTGTCAAAACATTCCTTATGGATATTCTGCCTGTAAGTAATGCTGATTTTGCACAATTCCTCAATCATCAGGGTCTCCAAAATCAACAAGGAGAAAATTTTTATGATCATCTCGATAGTGACGCCAGGATCCATCAGCGTAACTCAGTATGGCAAGCTGATCTAACTTATGAATCACATCCGGTGAATGAGGTCAGTTGGGTGGGTGCGCGTGACTATTGCGCTTGGTTAAAGAAGCGATTGCCTACCGAGGCTGAGTGGGAAAAAGCAGCGCGTGGTATTGATGGTCGGAAATACCCATGGGGTAGTACGCCACCCAATGCAAAGTTAGCTCTTTTTGGGGCATCCTATAACTCATCGGCAGCAGTTGATGCATTTCCTAACGGAGCAAGCCCTTATGGCATTTTAGATATGGCTGGAAATCAATGGGAGTGGGTATCTAGTATCTACCAAGCCTACCCCTTTAAAGCGGATGATGGCAGGGAAAGTCAGCATACTGGGCCTGTCCGATCGACACGCGGTGGTGGGCATGATTCAAATGCGGAGGAGATTAGCACTACTCAAAGAGGCAGATTTTTATCTCGTAACCCGAAGGCGGGGCACCACAATATTGGTTTTCGTTGTGCAAGTACTGGCTAGCTAAACTCTTTAATGAAGGCCCAAGTATTTTTTAATCAATGACTCAATCAGATGCGCCATGAAAAACCACCCGAATACTTGCTTAAAGTAGCTTGGGACATAGAAAATGAGAGGGCATAAGTTTAGCCGCTGTACTTATTTGAGTTTGCTCATTCTTCGCAGGACATCATAAACAGCTGCCGTATCATTTTCAGCATGACCTGCACCCATCGCAGCATTGTAGATGGCTTGTGATGCAGCAAATAGTGGTGCGGGAGTATTAGTCTGCGCAAGTGCTGCAGTAATTAACTTCATGTCTTTTTGCCAGATTGAAACTTTCATCGTAGCCTCATCCCAGTTTTCCTTTACCATCATAGGGCCGCGAACGCTAAACATCCGAGAGCCACCAGCTCCATCAGCCAAAACCTTAACAGTCGTTGCGGGATCAATACCCCAATTTTTGCCCATTAAGATGGCTTCAGCGGTTGAGACATTATGAATAGCAACTAATAGATTGGCCATGAGCTTTAACTTCATACCATTTCCAAAGCTACCCACGTTGTAATTGGCTTTTGCAAAGCCAAAAAATACATGCTCCATTTTTTTGATGGCTGCAGATTGCCCGCTAGAATAAATCGAAAGATCTTTTGTTTTGGCTTGGGCGCCCGTTCCAGAAAGTGGACAGTCCAACAGAATGATGCCTTTGGCATCTAAAATTTTCTTGGCGGCCACCTTATCTTCTAGATCAAGAGTGCTTGCTTCAGCAATAATCAGCCCCTTCTTTCCGCTCACTGCAATTGCTTTAGCATTCTCAATCAGTGCACTGGGGCTGGGAAGCGAGGAGATAATATAGCTTGATTCCTTGCCAAGGTCGCCTGCCGATTTCGCTATTCTGCCACCGGCTTTAACTAACCTTTTTTGGCAACGGACATCCGGATCAAATCCAATGACATCGAATCCAGCCGCTAGGAGATTGCTTGAAATAGCTGATCCCATAATGCCTAAGCCGAGCACACCAACTGTCTCTTTGAAATTCTGAGTATTTTTAGGTTCAGCTTTTTTAGAAGCTTTTTTTATTTTGGTCATGGTTGTCTCTGATGAATAAAAAATGAATCATAGGTAAGGCTCGTACTTGATCAATTATAAATTGATATAGTGATCATACTATTAGTATGTTGGTAATGAGGGTGGTAATTTCTGCCCTAGACAATCAAAAGAAAACAAGGAGATAAGATGAAAATAGGTTTAATTGGCACCGGAAGACTTGGTGGAGGAATGGTCGAACGACTGATTAATGTGGGTCATGATGTTTATATTTGGAACCGTTCACCTGAAAAAGCAGAGCCTCTAGTCAAATTGGGTGCCACTTTAATGGCATCACCTGCCATGGTGGCGCAAGCAGCCGAAATTACCTTATCTGTACTTACTGATGCTATTGCAATTGATGCTGCGTACTCCGGTCCCAATGGTATTTTGTCTGCAAATTTGAAGGGCAGAGTGCTTATTGAGATGAGTACCGTGCGCCCTGAAACACAGATTGCTTTAGCTGCTAAGGTGATTGCTGCCGGGGGTGAATTTGTTGAGTGTCCAGTCGGAGGCACGGTGGGTCCTGCTAAGGAGGGGACTTTATTGGGTCTAGTTGGAGGTGAGGACCTTTCTGTAAAAAAGGTGATGCCACTACTACAGCAAATGTGCCGTCGTGTAGAGCATGTGGGCCCAGTAGGGTCAGGGTCTAGTTTGAAGCTGGCAATTAATTTACCGCTATTGGTTTATTGGGAGTCACTCTCAGAAGCGATTGCACTGGCTGAGCGCATTGGATTAGATCCTGAGCGTTTACTAGATATCCTGTCCGATACTTCGGGAGCTCCGAATGCGATGAAGGCGCGCGCTCCCAAAATAGCAGCTGCACTCAAAAGTGGTAAGGCAGGGGCAACTTTTTTCAATATCGATTCCATTCGTAAAGATTTGCGAACCATGGTTGAGGAGGGGAAAAGCCTAGGCTACTCATTGCCGGTTGCTCAAGCTGCATTAAGTTCCTATGACCGATCTTCAGAAGCTGGCTATGGAAATTGTGACGGCTCAGAATTGGTTACATCATGGCTTGCAATAGCAAAAAAGTAATGTCATATGTTCTGGAGGGGAGGGGTAATCCCTAGGATGATATTACTTTTGGTTCACGTCGCATTGCAACATTAGTTCATTCTAATTTTTATGCATAATAAGGATTAGCGTCCTCGATTAGAAGGGTGAAATAACCGGAGGCAAATTTATGATTACAAGATATCGATCTCTTTTAGCTAAGCTCTCTTTAGTTGTTCTTACTAGCTTGTGTGCATTTACTACTTCGAATGTTTTGGCGCAAGCATTTCCTAATAAGCCAGTTCGACTGATCGTGACTTATCCGCCAGGGGGTAGTTCAGATTTAATGGGTCGCTTAATGTCGAAGAAGCTAAGTGAGCTTTGGGGGCAGCCTGTCATTGTTGAGAATAAGGGCGGGGCTGCTGGATCAATTGGTATGGATTTTGCTGCTCGACAAGCCCCAGATGGCTATTCATTTGTTTTGGGCAACTTTGGTCCTGCTTTAGTTAATCCGCTGATGAGTAAGGTGAGCTACAGCATGGATAAGGATTTTATGCCTATTTCCTTGACCGCATCTGGCCCAAATGTTTTGGTTGTTCCAGCTAACTCGCCCTACAAGAACTTACAAGAATTGTTAGATGCTGCGAAAGCAAAACCCAATTCATTAAATTTTGGAACTAGTGGCCCAGGCAGTATGTCGCACATAGCAACCGAGATGATTATGCGTCAGACTGGCATTCAAATGACTCACGTCCCTTATAAGGGCGGTGGCTTGGCATTAATTGATTTAATGGCTGGGCAGATTGATTTTATTGTCTCTGATGCTTTACCTGCAGCTGAGCATATTAAGTCAGGAAAAATACGCGCCCTAGCCATTACTAGTGGTTCAAGAACGCCTTTGGTTCCAGGAGTTCCTACCTTTTCGGAGGCGGGATTACCCGGCTTTGTTGCGTTAACTTGGTGGGGTGTTTATTTGCCAGCTGGTACTCCTAAGGACATACAGGATCGGTATTACTCTTCTCTGGTGAAGGTGATGAGCGATCCTGAGATCAGGGAGCGCTTTGCAGCTATGGGAGTCCAAGCCCAAGCTACAAGTCCTGATGAGTTCAAGGCTTACCTGGCATCTGAAAATAGCCGTTATGCAAAACTCATTTCCGAAAACAAGATTAAGGCGGATTAATCTAATACCGCCCAGCGGTATTAGATTTTAATTTTTAGTAGCTTCATTGCATTTAGCCCTTGGATTTTTTGACGATCCTCTTTGGTCAGTTTCTTGACTGAGTTGATTAATCCAAGGGGATCAACTTCACCCATGTCATACGGATAATCAGTCCCTAGCAAAACATGATCAGCCCCATAGACATCAATCAGATGCTTGAGCATGGTTGGATCAAATGTAATGGTGTCAAAATAGATTTTCTTAAGGTAGCTAGAGGGCTTGGATTTAATAATGGTCCGACAATCAGGGCGTGCGCGCCAAGCATGATCCATGCGTGCCCAGTAATGCGCTAGATAGCCGCCGCCGTGAGCCGCAATAAACTTAATCTTTGGATTTTTTGCAATTACACCGTCAAAAATGAGGTGACTTACTGCAAGCGTAGTATCCATGGGATTGCCGATAATATTATTAAAGTAATGATTGACAAGGCGATCGGCTTGAGAGGTACCAAGAGGATGCATGAATATGACAATACCTAGTTCATTTGCTTTGGCAAAGAATTTATCGAGCTTTAAGCGTGGGTCGGTCAAGTCCATCCCATTGACATTTGTATTAATTTCTACGCCCCGTAAGCCTAATTTTTTGACTGCGTATTCTAATTCTCTTACAGCTAATTCAGCATTTTGTAGCGGTACCGATCCGAGCCCAACGAATCGATCTGGATGATCAGCCACAATTTTGGCTATACCCTCGTTCACATCACGCGCGATGCTGGCGCCTAGGTCTGGTTCTGTGAAGTAAAAGTATTGAAACGGAGCTGGACACACCGCCTGAATATCGATGCCCATTTTGTCCATGTCACGCATGCGTTCTTCAATCCCTGTGAGTTTGGATACTCGATCCGCCATTTGTTTAACATTAGTTTGGCGGGTTAAGTCATTGGCGAAAATAATTGAATTGTCATGCTTTTCTGCGCCTAAGGATGCCGTTTTTTTAGCAACTTCAGGGTTAAGATAATGGCAGTGAATATCAACTACCTTTAACTTCCCTTTACTGTTTTTACTGATAATCCGAGTAGTCTCATTCGGTTTTATCTTTTTTTGAGACGCAAGAGCATTTATTTTTTTGCTTGAATTACCTGCTTTACTTTTACTTTTTAGCGAGGCAATAGTTTGATCCGCTAAATTTTCTTGTGATTTTGCAGTAAAGTGCTGGTGAGTATGGTCGCTACAAGATGGGCTGCAGTTAAAAAACATGATTTTTCCTCACATTAAGTTAATGAAATCTATATACATTTTTCGTGTTTGAGTGCAACTTCCAGTAATTGGTAGGATAACAGCATCATTATGAGAGATCCACCTAGAACTTATTATGCAATAGACCGATGTTGTGTTCTAGGATGTTGTCAAGAGCGGGAATGTTTTATTCATTTATATGAATTATTTTTAGAAAAACTATTTATTTACCGTATGGGCAAACTTTACTCCGAATTGAAGCTTTATGACTGTGAAAAATGACGTCCAAAAAATTTGATCTGATTATCTATTTGGTGGCAGCTACATTCTTTATGGAGAATTTAGATGGCACCATCATTACTACGGTATTACCGTCAATGGCCAAGGATTTTAATGTAAATGTCGTGGAGATGGCCTCGGGTATTACAAGCTATTTATTGACCTTAGCAGTCTTGATACCTGTAAGTGGATGGTTGTCTGATCGGTTTGGTGCTCGTCGCATATTTACTTTAGCGATTGCAATCTTTACGGGGGCATCCATTCTCTGCGGCCTAAGTGAATCACTTTCTATGTTTATTTTTGCTAGAGTATTACAGGGCGTTGGTGGGGCGCTGATGGTCCCTGTTGGTCGATCTGTTGTCTTGCGTGGGACTCCAAAAGAGGGGGTGATACGAGCGATTGCATTAATTACCTGGCCTGGTTTAGTTGCTCCGGTACTCGGCCCCGCTATTGGTGGATTCATTGCGACATACGCTAGTTGGCATTGGATATTTTTTATTAACGTTCCTTTGGGTCTTATCGGAATTTGTATGAGCCTATATCTGCTGGACTCTGACAAAGAGATTCAGCAAAAACCCTTTGATTACATTGGATTTATTTTTAGTGGCTTAGCTTTGGCCACCTTGATATATGGACTGGAGTTATCCCATCACCTTGAAAAGAATTATTTAATGGTACTCGCCCTGATGGCCGTATCTGGATTGAGTGCCTATTTCACGTACCATCACTTACGAAAATGTAAATATCCTTTGGTGGATTTAAAGTTATTGAGCATTCCAACTTTTGCTATTAGTATTTATGCCGGAACTTTTTTTAGATCTGCATTAAGCGCAGTCCCTTTTTTGATGCCCTTACTTTTCCAATTGGAATTTGGAATGGATCCTTTTTCAGCCGGACTAATGGTTTTGAGTATTTTTATTGGTAATTTAGCAATGAAAGCGGTTACTTCACCCATTTTGCATCGCTTCGGATTTAAGTCAGTTATGCTAATTAATGGCGGTTTATCAATTCTCTCTATTATTGCCTGCGCCTTTATCAGCCCAAGTATGCCATTTGCTATTATTTTTGGAATCTTATTTATGAATGGTATTTTTAGATCAATGCAATTTACCTCTATTAATACCATTTGCTTTGCAGATCTCTCTTCGGGGCAGATGAGTTCTGCATCGTCGATCACTAGTGCATCCATGCAATTAAGCAATACTCTGGGGGTTGCATTGGCTTCTCTAGGCTTGGTTATTGCGCATAGTTTTTCCGATGTCCAGTCTTCCGCCTTGAGCTTAAGAGATTTTCATTGGACTCTCATTTTCATCGCATTCATTAGTCTGTTGGGGCTCATTTGCTTGCTAAAGCTCCCGCACGATGCTGGTCAATCAATTAGAAAAATTGGAGACTAGTTGACGCTCACTTAATGGTTTCTAGCTTTCATGAGGCCGAAATGTTTTAGGCGATGATAGAGTGGTTCAGCTAAAAATAGTACGGCAATCACTCGGCAGGTCTGTAAGGCCGTCACAATGGCCACCCCTAGTTGCATCACTTTTGCGGTAATGGCCATCTCCGCAATGCCACCTGGTGCTAATCCCAAAATAATGGTTGCTACTGGAAGTGGAGCTAGCTTACTAAGGCCAAAGCTTGCTAGTGCAGACATCGCCATCATGCCAAAGGTTCCAATAGCAACACTAAATAACCAGCGTGGTGCTGAATGAATAAATTCAGGCCGAAAACGAACCCCAAGACTAATGCCGATCACGATTTGGCCTGCGTTAGTGAGCCAAGATGGAATGCTAGAGAGTTCAACTTGATTCGTTGCTAGGGCAATAGAAACAACTAAAGGCCCGATGAACCACGCATTTGATCGACCAAGAATTTGCATCGCTAATGCGCCAAGTCCTGTTAACAAAGCTAGCGTAATAATTCCCGTCATGTCGAATTGGTGGTTTTGGGTTGGAGCAATATCTAAGCCCTGCCATCCGAGCCACTTGAGTGCGAAAGGGATAGTGATCGCAACGATGAGGACTCGTAGGGTATGCGAAGAGACAACTAAATCTACGCGCGCATGCTCACGTTCGGCTAGCACAGCCATTTCAGCAGCTCCACCAACGAGGCTGGAAAAGTATGCGGTTGTGCGATCCAGTGTTGGGAATCGAGATTTGTTATGCCAATAGAGCCATAATCCATAGCAATAGCCAATAGCAAGTGACCAGGCAATACTCAAAATCACAAGCCACCACAAGCTGGCAACTAGGGTGCTAACTTGAGGGGTGAAGTAAAGTCCGAGTGCTGAGCCAATAACCCATTGCCCGCCATTACGCAATAGATCAGAGCTTAAAGTCTTGACGCCAAAGATGGAGAGCCCGGCAGTCATTAATAAGGGGCCAATCACCCAAGGGATCGGTGTTTGTAGGGATACGCATACTAATCCTGCAACATAACCCGCTAGTAAGGTGCATAAGACTTGTAGGGTGGATATAGTCAACTTACGAGAATTCATTTTCTTTAATCAATATGCGGGAGGTGGAAACTTCACTTCTTACCTATATTGTAGTCAGAGCTAGCCCTAACTTGATGATAAGTGAAGTCACCATGAAATCCACCTCTACTTAGGAATGTATGGAGAAATGAGTTCACTGGGGTGATAAAAAGCTTTCTACCATGTCGTCTGAATTTCAAAACCCCATCACGAGGAATCTTTAAAGATGGATCAATCCCATTTGGAGTATTCACATCCGGCTAGATTAAAGGTGCGACGGAAGCCCCAAAAATATGATGTCGTTTTAGTGATTCATCCACAAAGCCACTTATCTTCATTTCTTCAATAAACTCAGATAAAAGGCGGGCGGCTTCTTCACCTCGGCTTTTGGGTAATCCCATTGCCTGCTGAATTACCATAAATCGCCCCGGCAAGATCCGTAAGCCCAGATTTTTGGTGGCATCCGATTCAAGTTGCTGGCGAACACCAGCAGCCACCTCATAAGCTCCTTTCAGGAAGACATCCACAACGGTTGGGGATGTCGGTGACCGTACAAGTTCCGCCGATTTTATTTCCCTACTCAGAAATAGATCATAAGCACTGCCTTTACCAACCACCACTCGAATACCTTGTGCGTCTACATCATCATTTTTTTGAATCGATGAATCTTCTTTAACGAGATAAGCACCTTCAATCAATACATAGGCTGCGGTAAATGTAATGCCTTCGCCTCTTAATGGATCAATAGCAAAGAAGCCCATATCTGCCTTTTCTTGCGTTACTGCTTCTACCGATTTACCGGCCGAATCAAAAACAATTAATTCAAGCTCAAGCCCCAGTTTCTTTGCGTAAGCATGGGCTAAGTCAATCGAGACACCAAACGGCTTTCCGGAGACCGGGTCTTTGTTTGCCAAAATTGGATTACCCAGATTAATCGAGGCACGTAATTTTCCTGCAGGGGCAATTTTCTGAATCAGTTCTTGAGATGGGGACATATAAAAAATCACTAATATAAGTAAATTAAAAAGTTTAAAGGTGGCTTAGGTCAATTGAATCCGAATGTTCGATACTTTCAGTAAACCAAACGCGAATACCAGCCTCTCGTACTCCTAAGTAATAAGGCTGGTCTTGTGTATCTAATGCCATTGTTAAATCGTGCCCTGGAATCAATAAGTTACCAGGCTTTTGCCTCCAATACTGCCAAATCAATTCAATAGACTTAGCGCTCTCTTGATCATCATCAGTATCAATGACTTTTCTTGAGAGGAGCTCTGCTCTATTTTTTGCAGAATCGCCCGTGAATAAGATATCTTGCTCGCCATTATTGAGTACAAACAGTAGATGCCCGGGAGTATGCCCAGGGACAGTATAAGCATGAACGCCGGGGAGAAATTCTTGCCCAGATACCACTTTGGCGACTCGCGTAGAGCGAACCAATTCTTGCACGTAAAGTTCTGGCAAGGGATTAAAGCCAGGCGGCTGAGCAGCGGCCCAATCTATCTCAATTTCACCAATCCAGATCCTTGCGTTAGGAAAAAGAGTGAAATTCACCATATGGTCATAGTGTGCATGAGTTAACACCACATCAGTCACGTCTTCAGGATTCACTGAAAACTCCTTGAGACGCCGCTCTAGGGGTTTGCGCATACCAAAAGCACCCACATCAAGCAGGATGGTACGGCCTTCGCCACGAATGAGGGTAACCGTACTCCACCCTAGACCACCATGACAAATGGATCTACCCGGAAACCCCTGGATCAGAACGTCAATTTGATAACGATGCATGCTTATCCTCAATTAAAAAAGCTGCAATATTAGTCTGCATTCATACCCCTATTCTCCAGCATAATGTTTTAACAATTCTAATGTCTCAGAACTCATCTCAATTCCATCTCTGCGTTGACGCTCTAATTTGGTGAGCTCAATCATCCCGGGAACGACCACAGGCTTGCTTGGATCGGCGGGAGGACTTTCCATTAAGATGTTCGCAAAATCAATCATGCGCTCACTTAACCATTGACTTGATCCGAGACGCTTAGTGTCAATTAAGATAAAGAAATGACCTAGATTCTGGGGTTCATCTGGGGCATCCTGCCAAGACTTAATATGAGTTAAGTAAGCGGCATTCGATAAAAGCCCGGCAAAGAGATCAACCATGAGCGCTAGTCCATAACCCTTATGTCCGCCAATGGGTAATAAAAATCCATCTAAAGCCGCTTTTGGATCCGTTGTGGTGTTCCCCTTTGCATCCGTTCCCCAAGTATTTGGGATCTGCTCGCCACGCTTGAATGCATTTCTAATTTTTGCTCGCGCTACCACGCTCATGGCCATATCCAATAGGAACGGCTTTCCATTCGGATTAGGAATACCAAAACCTAATGGGTTGTTGCCTAGACGCGCATCCGAGCCGCCCCATGGTGCAATAGTAGTGGTGGCATTGCTACCAATGATGCTAGCAAAACCCTTATCTGCAGCAATCAAAGCGTAGGGAGAGATTGGGCCAAAGTGATTGCTGCCACGAGCAAATGCAATGGCAATACCAAATTCTGTTGCAGCTTCCATAGCGGCATTGAGAGTGCGCATGCCCACTACAGGACCAACACCGTTATCGCCATTCACGCCAATAATAGCTGGTGCCAAACGCTCAACTTGAATTTGCGGTTTTGGATTAATTCCGCCGATCTTTAGGCGCTCGCCATAAGATTCAATGCGACTAAAGCCATGGGTAGATAAACCAAATAAATCTGCTAAGACTAAGATGCGCGTCAAATCATCGGTATCTTGATTACTCATTCCAAGCTTGAGAAAAGCACGTTTACCTAGTGCCTGGAGCTCTGATTCTTGAATAATTTGGTTCTTGTTTGCTGCGATGTTCATGGATATGGATATATGAAATGATTATTTATAAGGCTTAGCGGGTGGTGTAAGCCAGTATCGATAGAGGTCTGCGCTTATTTATCCGGGCACAGATTCACCATATCCACCTACCGCATATGAGATAGGCGAGGAAGAATAGCTTCCTGATAATCTCCTATGGATAGCCTGCGAATAGCAATCAATTTCTTTTCTGTGCTGAGATTACCCACCATTTTTTAGTTTAATTTTTACTCTTTAATTTTTACTCTTCAATTTTATTTCTTTAATGGTTTTATCCCAGCGTTCTGCTTCAGACTGAATGTAGTCTGAAGTTTGTTTAATGTTTCCTCCAAAAGGAAGTAGGTCGTTCTGATCAAACTTCTCTAGTAGGTCTGGATATGTTAGGGCGCGATTGATAGCTTGATTCATTTTCTCTTTTATATCTGCTGGAGTCTTGGCTGGTGCAAATATGCCAGTCCACAAATCATCTCTTAGGTTTGGATATCCGAGTTCAATTACTGTTGGTACATTTGGCAGGCTAGCCAAGCGCTTATCACTGGAGACAGCCAATACCTTAACCTTACCTTGCTTCGCAAATGGGGTGACTCCTGTCATTGCTCCGCACGTAATAGACGTCTCACCCGCAACAGTTGCTAATAATGCAGGGCCAGAACCTTTATATGGAATATGCGTTACGTCAGCTTTCCAAATTAAGCGGAATAAGTTTTCACAGGTAATGCTTGGAGGCGTTCCATTTCCTGCGGTGGCATAAGAAAGGTTTTCTTTGCTTGCCAACTGCTGTAATTCTGACAAGGTATTGGCATTGACTTTCTCGCCAACAAAAATTCCCATCGGGAGCGTACTTGCCATGGATACTGGTGCAAAGTCTTTTTCAGGGCTGTAGCTAGCAGATCCGCTCCAGGCTGGATTGACCAAGAATGCTGGGGAAGTTACTAAAAAAGTGTAGCCGTCTGGAGCAGCGCTAGCTACCGCTTGAATGCCAATGCTGGCACCGGCACCAGCTCGATTCTCCACAAAAACGGGCTGCTTAAGAATATCGGTGAGCTTTTGTGCCAAGAGACGAGCAGTAACATCCGTAGAGCCGCCGGGCGCAAAAGGAACAATAAAGCGTATTGGCTTATTCGGATACACTCCTGATTGAGCAAATACCGATGATGTGATTAGAGAAAACCCTAAGAGCACAACTAATAAAGATAAGATTTTGCGATACATGCTTGCCTCCCGATCAATTGTTTTTTGATAGTAACGGATTTTAGGCATAGAATGAAAAAAAATTACCAGACACGTTCTGGCATTATAAAAATTCAGGAGAAATTTTGTTTGCGACCTTTACCGAGGCTGCCCATGAGCAGTCTCTATCTGGATCATCAGCGGCTGATCCACTGACATCTTCGATTGAGGAAGCTCGTGCGAAGCAGGATCTTTATTTTCAGACTTTGAATCAGAATTTGCCTGAGGTGAGTTCTGAAAAGGATCTAGAGATTAGCGGACCCGTTGGTAGTTTTCCTATTCGATTAGTCTATCCAAAGACATCAGGCCCGCTTCCCTGTATTGTTTTTATCAGAGGCGCAGGATTTTGGGCTGGCTCACTTGATTCTCATGCGAGAACGATGCGCAGCTTAGCCTTGCTTAGTAACTGCGTAGTGTGTGCCATTGACTATCACCGCACCCCTGAATATCGATACCCAACCCAAAGAGATGAGCTTCTAGAGCTTATCTCTTGGTTAAAGCAAAACGGAAATCAGTATGGCATTACCCAAAAGTTAGCATTGTTTGGAGAATCTGCAGGTGCAACGATTGCACTCTCTTGTGCGCTGTCTTTGAGAGATAGGGGTGATCAAGCCATCTCTGGGTTAGTGCTGTTCTATAACAATGCTGGCGGCCCAAATCCAAAAGCTAGAGCTTATTCGCAATGGGTGTGGAAGCAATATCTTGGCCATGATGGTTTATCAACGAATTCAAATGCGGTACCGCTCCTGGATGATCTGCACGGTCTTCCACCTGTCTGGCTTGGAGTTGGTGAGGATGATCCATTAATGAAAGATACCGTGGAAGTGAATAGAAAAATTATTGCTGCCGGTGGAAAATCCACTCTCGTGAGTTATCCAAAACTCCCGCATGCTTTTGTAATGTATAGCGGCACATTAAAGCCTGCTTATGACGCTCTCAAATCAGCAGCAATGGCAGCTAAAGATTTTCTGAATCACTCTTAAATACAACTCACTCAAGATCAATATTTTTTTACGGAGCTCTAATGGAACGCTGGACACCAACTCAAGAAGAAATGAAATCTCGAATTGCGCGCTTTAAAGAAGTCGCTTCAGTTA
The DNA here is from genome assembly GCA_044340835.1 of Polynucleobacter sp. GTDB lineage: Bacteria > Pseudomonadota > Gammaproteobacteria > Burkholderiales > Burkholderiaceae > Polynucleobacter. The sequence goes on along the minus strand of JBIISV010000024.1, from coordinate 2,404 downwards.
AAAAATTACATCTAGAGGAAAAAGGAATTCCTCCTGATGTCCTAGAGATGATCATGGCCAAGACTACGCGCAACATTATGTCGCCGGGGCCTCTCCCTGGTCAGCTGTCACCAAAGCCGGCTGTTCAAGGCGGGGATTCTGGAGTTTTCCGTCTTGGTATTGCAACCTGCCCCCCGAATCAAGGCCCGGGGCTACATGTGCACTATCACACCCATGAAACTTTTATGGCTCTCACGGGGAAATGGGAGATACAGTGGGGCGATCATGGTGAAGAATCCGTAATACTGGATCACCTTGATTTAATTGCAATGCCTCCTTGTGTAACTAGGCGATTTATTAATCGCTCAAATGAAGATGCGCATTTGATGGTCATTATTCAAGGTCAACGAGAAGAGTTTGATGATGTGGATCGAGTCCCTGAGACTGCGGAAGCTATTGCAAAAAAATATGGTCAGGGCATGGTTGATAAATTAGAGAATCTGGGTTGGAAATTTACCATTGGAAGGGAGCACTAAAATGAGCATAAATGATCGTACCAATACAAAACGTAGATTGGTTCTGAAAGGTGTAGGCGCTGCCTTAACGGGAATGGCGACTGGATACCCAGCCGTTTCAGGAGCACAGTCAAACTACCCAAACAAACCCATTCGCATTGTTATCCCATTTGCCGCAGGTGGAACTCTGGACGCTGCTCTTCGCCCCCTGAGTCAACAAATGACCAGCATTCTGGGTCAGAATGTTTTTCTGGATAACCGTGCAGGTGCAAATGGAGTGATTGCTGCAGAATATGTCGCTAACGCGCCTGCAGACGGTTACACCCTAATTGCGACATCAGCCTCTTTTGTATTAAACCCAAGTATTTACAAAAATCTCAAATATGATGTGGTGCAAGATTTCACGCCAATCTCCGCGCTGATGCAGGGAATTGGCTTTGTTGTTATTGTCAACAGTGCAGTGCCTGCTAATTCACTTAAAGAGCTGATCGCACTGGGCAAAAAGAGTGGCAATACATTGAGCTATAGTTCGCCTGGCGTAGGGAATACTATCCACATTGCGAGTGAATTATTTAATCAAAAGGCTGGCACAGACTTTTTACATGTCCCTTACAAGGGAAGTGCTCCATCCTTAAATGCCATTCTCTCTGGGGAAACTCAAATAGGCATCATGCCTCCAGGTATTGTGATGCAATATATTCGTAATGGTCAGTTAAAAGCTTTGGCATTTACAGGCAAAAAGCGACTGGCTGATTTGCCGGACGTACCCACTATGGCAGAGGCTGGATTAAATGACTTTGTGTTTGAGGGCACATGGATGGGTATGCTTGGTCCTAAAGGCCTTTCTCCAGCCATCGTGAATCGTCTGAATCAAGCTGTGACTCAATCGATCCAGCAACCTGCATTAAAGCAAGCTTGGGCTAGTGCGGTCTCCGGATATGTAGCCGACGGCAGCACTCCGACTGACTTTGCAAAACAGCTTAAGGATGACGTGGTTCGTTACAGCGAAATCATGAAAAAAATTAATATTCAACCTAGCTAATTATTTATTCACAAGGAAGAGCAATGTCGAACAAGATGACTGGAGCAAAGTACTTCGCGAGACTACTGGAAGCGTATGGCGTTACTCATATTTTCTTTATGGATGCAATTTTGCGTCGCGCCTTGGCAGAAGTTGAAGATACAAAAATCGTGCGCGTGCTTGGCCACTCAGAAAAAGGGGTTGGCTACATGGCTGACGGCTACGCACGCATTTCTGGTCGACCAGGAATTTGCATGGCTCAATCTGTTGGTGCAGCCAATTTAGCCGCCTCAATGCAGGATCCCTATCTTGGGCATTCACCTGTGATTGCCTTGACGGGTAGACATATTGCAGCAATGCAATATCGCAATTCTTATCAAGAAGTGGAACATGGTCCGCTATTTAGCCCAGTGACTAAATTTCATGCGCAAATGGAGGTTATCGAGCAAATGCCCCATTTAATTCGTCAGGCATTCCGCGAGGCGACAACTGCAACTCCGAGACCCGTTCATCTTGATGTTGCTGGATTTACTGGTGACGCATTAACCCCTCTAGAGCTAGAGGCAGATCTTACAGTTGATGATTGCCATACCCAGTTCCCAGCCTTTAGACCTGGGCCTGATGTCAGCGCAATTGAGCGGGCAGTAAAAGCAATTCAAGCTAGCAAAAAACCTATCATCATCGCTGATCGTGGCGTGATTATTTCTGGTGCAAGAGATGCTCTCAAAGCGTTGGCCGAAAAAATTCAAGCCCCGATTGCCGCTACGTTAGATGCCAAGTCAGCTATCCTGGAAACGGATCCTCTGTTTAGGGGAATGGTCGGCTTGTACGGTCGTAGCTGCACTAATCACATAGTGGATGAAGCGGATTTAATTATTTATGCAGGCAG
>JBIISV010000133.1:0-5658 GCA_044340835.1 Polynucleobacter sp. | reverse complement strand
GGCTGTTTAAGGGCATTTCCTTGCCCGGTACTGATGTTTTGTTGACAAGCACCTCGTTGATGATTGTTTTGGCATACGCAGTGAGGCGACTACCCTATGCTTTACGTTCTTGTGTTGCCGCAATACACCAGGTTCATATTTCTCTTGAGGAAGCCGCAGAATCTTTGGGCGCAGGTAAGACGCGAACGATTCAAAGGATATTGGTACCTCTAATGGCTGGAGGAATATTGGCGGGGTTTGTTACTAGCTTTATTACTGCGGCAGTTGAGCTTTCTGCAACTCTATTGTTGACTTCAACTGAGGCGCAAGCCCCAATGAGTTACGGGATATATCTTTTCATGCAGAGCGCTGCAGGACGTGGACCTGGTGCAGCATTAGGCGTATTAGCCATTATCGTAGTTGCTCTGGGAACCTATTTTTCACACGTCATTGTCGAGAGGATTGGTAAAAGCCACTCCGTTCAAGTGAATCCATCTCAACATTAGAACTAATATTAGATCGACAAATCAATTAAGAGCCTATGAAAAAAGTATCCGTTCAATGTGAAAATATTAAGCTTTCCTACGGGGCCACTGAGGTCTTAAAGAATATTAGCCTTGACATTAAACCGGGTGAATTTTTCGCATTACTAGGACCATCAGGATCAGGTAAGTCGAGTCTATTGCGTTTGATTGCTGGATTTAATCAACAGCAAGCAGGTAGGCTATTAGTGGATGGCAAGGATATCAGCTCCAAATCGCCTTGGGAGAGAAATATCGGCATGGTCTTTCAAAGTTATGCCCTTTGGCCGCATCTCTCTGTTTGGGATAACGTCGCATTTGGTTTGGTGGAACGCAAGACTCCAAAGGCAATTATTCAATCTAAAGTAAGTGCAGCGCTCGATCAAGTTGGTTTGTTAGAGTTTGCACAGCGAAAGCCAAACCAATTATCAGGCGGGCAGCAGCAGCGTGTGGCACTTGCTAGAACTACTGTGATTGAGCCTCAAGTTTTGTTATTGGATGAGCCCCTATCCAATCTAGATAAAACTTTGCGGGTACAAATGCGTCAAGAACTCTTATCAATGCAAAGACGGCTTGGTTTGACTACCATTTTCGTAACACATGATCAAGAAGAGGCCATGACAACTGCTGATCGAATGGCAGTATTGGATCAGGGGTTTCTTCAGCAGGTGGGAACCCCGACCGAGCTATACGACAATCCTATTAACCCATTTGTAGCTAGCTTCGTTGGCAGTATGAACTTTATACAATCCAGGGTGAAAGGTTCTCGCACAGAAGGCTTAGAATTATTTGCAGATAGTATCGGAGATTTTTTTGTTGCCACCTCAACTCGTAAGCATGTTGGGGATCACGTACAAGCCAGTTTTAGGCCACAAGCAATTCAGATCTCCGAGCCCAACAAAGCAAATTTGGAGGATGGGATTGTCTTCCCTGGGGTAGTCTCTTCTAGCGAATTCCTTGGGCAATGCACCCGCTACAGCATTAAAGTTGGTAATGTAGATTTGGTTGTTGATCATCCTCACCGAATTGGACTAAAGCCATTTTCACAAAATACGCAAGTGACCCTAGTGCTCAAGCCTTCTGAGATGAAAATCTTTTAATGTCAAATACTTTGTAGTAGCCAATGATTCAACTTAGAATCCGACTCATGCTTTGCTGGTAGCATGCATCCTCTAGCTAGTGGTTAACTTATTTCAGCATAATAAAAAGATATTATTCACATAATGAATGCAGTAAACACAAAGACGGCGCCAGCCAATGAACACCTGATTTGGGTGGATATGGAGATGTCAGGCTTAGACCCTGAAAAAGAGCGAATTTTGGAAATTGCGGTGATTGTGACCGATGCCCATCTCAATACCATTGCCATTGCCCCTGTTTGGGTCATCCGTCAAGAGGATACCTTATTGGATGCCATGGATTCTTGGAATAAGGGTACCCACGGACGTTCGGGCCTGATTGATAAGGTCAGAGCCTCTACAACCGATGAGGCTGCTGCTGAAGCGCAATGCATTGCTTTCCTAAAGCAATATATCAAGCCAGGCATTGCGCCCATGTGTGGCAATACGATTGGTCAGGATCGACGCTTTATGGCGAAATATATGCCTAAGTTAGAAGCCTTCTTTCATTATCGAAATATTGATGTTTCGACGCTTAAAGAGCTCTGTAAGCGTTGGCACCCAGAGCTTGTGAAGGGTTTTACCAAAAACCAGGCCCATACCGCTTTGGCAGATATTGAAGAATCCATTGAGGAGCTCAAGTACTATCGTGACAAATTTATCGTCCCGCTGCCAGAATAAGCCGACTTTTATTTCTTTAAGGCGCTTTTGGGCCTAAAGACTTTAATAATGGTTTCATTGGTCTCAATGTAGGGGCCGCCAATCAGATCAATGCAGTAGGGGACTGCGGCAAAGATGCCGGGAACAATGGATTTGCCCTCGCTATCCTTCAGGCCCTCTAGCGTCTCCTGGATGGATTTTGGCTGACCTGGTAGATTAATAATGAGGGCAGTGTGCCCTTCAATTTCTCTTAAAACTGCGGTCTGGCGTGACAAAATTGCGGTAGGTACAAAGCGAAGGCTAATTTGACGCATTTGCTCGCCAAATCCGGGCATTTCACGGGTTCCGGCATCGATTGTGGCCTCGGGGGTCACATCCCTGCGGGAAGGCCCTGTACCGCCTGTAGTGAAGATTAAATCGCAGCCCAGCTCATCAGACAATTCCACAATAGTTTCAGTGATGATCTCTTGCTCATCGGCAATTAAGCGCTCATGAAAGATGCAGGGGGTGCTCAAAGCACTTTTGAGCCACGTCTGTAGTGCAGGAAGCCCTTCATCGGTATAAATACCCTTGCTCGCTCTATCAGAGATAGAGATTAAGCCGATTTTGATTTCGTTGGGAGAGGATCTGATCCAAGCTTCGGTATGCTTCATGTTTCTATTCTAGCTATTATTAGGGCATGTTTACATACTCATCTCATCAGTTTCAAGAAATTATTGACTTCTTACTCAAGGCATCCAAAAAACGGGGTGCTTCAGATGCTGTGGCGGAGATTTCTGAGGGGCAAGGGCTTTCGGTCACTGTTCGCAAAGGCGAGGTCGAGACCATTGAGCAAAGCTTAGACAAACAGGTTGGCGTTACCGTCTTTTTGGGCCATCGTCGTGGCAATGCCAGCACCAGTGATTTCTCACAAGAGTCTTTAAAGGCTACTGTTGAGGCTGCGTACCATATTGCTCAACACACAGCAGAAGATCTTTGTGCAGGACCTGCTGAAAAATCACTGCTCGAAAAGCATCCACTCGATCTTGATTTATTTCATCCATGGGATTTAGATTCTGCGACAGCAATTGATATTGCTCGTAGCGCAGAAAGTGCTGCCTTTGCGGTGAGTAAGCAAATTCAGAATAGTGATGGTGCTTCAGTTTCTGCACATCAAGCCCATTTCATGATGGGAACAAGTCATGGCTTTATGGGCGGCTATCCATTCTCGCGCCACTATATATCTTGCGCTCCCATTGCAAATGAAGGTGGTAAAAAAGCCCGCATGCAAAGAGATGACTGGTATTCCAGCTCACGTATTCCTCAAGAGCTTGCAGATCCGGCATCGATTGGAAAGTATGCTGCACAGCGCGCACTCTCACGCCTGAAGGCGCGCTCTTTAAGCACGCGTCGTTGTCCAGTGATTTTTGAGGCACCCTTAGCCTCTGGCCTATTGGGAGGACTGGTGCAGGCCGTATCGGGTGGCGCTTTATATCGGCGCTCTAGTTTTTTATTGGACAGTTTAGGTAAGCAGGTCTTGCCTAAACACATCAGCCTTTTTGAAAACCCGCACCTCAAATCGATGACCGGAAGTGCCCCTTTTGATGAAGAGGGTGTCAAGACTTCTGCCAGGACTGTAGTCGATAAAGGGATCTTACAAGGCTATTTTTTATCCACGTATTCTGCTAGAAAGTTAGGCATGAAAACTACTGGTAATGCCGGCGGATCACACCACCTGACAATACAAAGTCGTCAGACGCCAAAGGGCGGTCTACCGGCCCTCTTAAAAGCGATGGGTACCGGTTTATTGGTGACAGAGCTCATGGGTCAGGGTGTGAATTACGTCACTGGTGATTACTCTCGGGGTGCCTTTGGTTACTGGGTTGAGAACGGCGAGATTCAATATCCCGTAGAGGAAGTAACGATTGCTGGTAACTTGCGCGATATGCTCATGGATATTCAGATGATTGGAAGCGATACGCTCATTCGGGGTACTAAAGAAACCGGATCTATTCTGATTGGATCCATGACGGTTGGTGGTAAATAAAATGGTCGCACTAAGAACAACTTAAACAAAAAGTAAATCATTTATTTTGGAGGAGAAGATGATGCAAAGACGTTCCTTTTTAAAGAAAGCCACTATCGGTGCTGGTGCTGTAGCGTTAGCCGCCCCATCTATTGCGCAGGGCCTACCAACCCTAAATTGGCGTTTAGTCTCCAGCTTCCCTAAATCTTTGGATACTTTATTTGGTACTCCAGAAGTATTTGCTAGCTCCTTGCGTAAAGCGACTGATGGTAAGTTCAACGTCAAAGTGTTTGCTGCGGGTGAGGTGGTCCCTGCGCTACAAGTACTGGATGCAGTGCAGAACGGTACAGTGGAGTGTGGCCATACTGCGAGTTATTACTACTTGGGTAAGAACAGTGCATTTATTTTTGATACAGCCGCGCCGTTTGGTATGACGGCCCGTCAGCAATCGGCTTGGATGTTGCATGGTAACGGTATGAAGCTCATGCGTGAGCTCTACGCTAGCTACAATATTGTGAATTTCTTGGGCGGACAAACTGGTACTCAGATGGGTGGCTGGTTTCGTAAAGAGATTAAGTCCCCAGAAGACCTAAAGGGACTTAAATTTCGCATTGCTGGTTTTGCAGGGCAAGTACTTGCTAAATTAGGTGTTGTTCCGCAGCAGTTACCTGCTGGCGAAATTTACTCTGCATTAGAAAAAGGGACGATTGATGCCGCTGAATTTGTGGGCCCTTACGACGATGAGAAGTTAGGTTTAGCTAAGGTGGCAAAAAATTATTATTACCCAGCCTTCTGGGAAGGTGCAGCTGGACTTTCATTTTTAGTCAATAAGAAGCAGTGGGATTCTTTGCCACCTTCCTATCAAGCAGCATGGGAAGCAGCTTGTTTTGAGGCGCATGTGGATATGTGCGCTAAGTACGACGCCTTAAATCCACCGGCATTACAGCGACTGATTCAAAATGGGGCAGTGTTACGCAGGTTTAATACTTCTGTATTAGATGCCTGCTTCAAGGCGGCCCAGGAGACCTATGCTGAAGAGTCTGCCAAGAACCCCCAGTTCAAGAAAGTGTTTGAGGACTATCGCGTCTTTAGAAACATGGAAGCGCAGTGGTTCAATGTGGCGGAGCAAGCATTTGCCCAATACAGTTTTGCAAAGAAGCTTTAAAGTCGTGGCTGGAAGTGTAAAACCTGAGCTGTAGATAAACAAAAGCCACTCTCGGGTGGCTTTTCTTATAAAGGCAGATGTAAAAATCTGTACTACTTCTTAAATACCCGTTGACCATTCACCCAGGTTTCATTCACCTGAATATCTCTAATCTTGTAGGCATCCGTTTTCATGGGGTTTTTATCAACAATCGCGAAGTCAGCATACTTA
>JBIISV010000132.1:0-5675 GCA_044340835.1 Polynucleobacter sp. | reverse complement strand
CCTATATTGATCGATTACGGAGCTATTGAAATGAAAATTAAAAATCTTGAATGTCTCATCGTTCACCCTGGCTGGAGAAAAAATCTTATTTTTGTTCGAATCGAGACAGATTGCGGAATTGTTGGCTGGGGTGAGGTCTATAGTCAGTACGATCGAGATCAAGCAATTGCAGCGCAAGTAAATTCATTAGGCCAATACCTGGTAGGTAGAAATCCTTTTCACATAAAACACTTTGTGCAAATCGCATTTGATGACTATGCACAACGTCGCTCCTCATTAGAGTACTGGTGTGCTATCTCAGGCATTGAACAAGCCTTATGGGATATCGTAGGTAAAGCGAGTAATCAGCCGGTTTATAACTTATTGGGAGGACCATGTCGTGAAAAAATTCGGGTGTACGCAAATGGCTGGAGCTATAAGATGCAAAAGCCTGAGGATTTCGCGCGAGCTGCAGAGGCGGTAGTAAAACGGGGATTCAATGCATTAAAATTTGACCCGCTACCTCGGCCTTGGCGAACATATATCCCAAAAGAACATATCCGTCATGCGGTTGCAGTAATGAGTGCCGTCAGAAATGCAGTTGGCCCAGACGTTGATTTACTGATTGATATTCATAGGCGTCTTGCCCCAATGCATGCTATCCAGTTTGCAAATGAGATAGCTGTTTTTAAGCCCTACTGGCTTGAGGAACCCTGCCAAGCTGAAAATCTAGAAGCATTAGCGGAAGTACGTGCTAAAAGCCCTATTCCAGTTGTTACAGGCGAAGCATTATATGGGCGTGCCGACTTCCGCCGGCTATTCCGTGAGCGAGCCGTTGACATCATCAACCCCGATGTTTCAAATTGCGGAGGAATTCTAGAGATGATGTATATAGCGGCAGCGGCTGAATCCGAAATGATTGCCATATCACCTCACAATTACAACTCAACTACCCTCTCCCTATCGGCTACAGTTCATGCGGCAGCATGTATGCCAAATTTCACTATTACAGAATATTTCTTACCTTATGAAGAGTTTGGGACAGTAATAACGAATAATCCTTTAGTGCCAGTGAATGGCTATATCACGCTACCGGATGGTCCAGGATTAGGTTTAGATATTAATGAGAAAGCAATTCGTGACCGACCCTTTAAACCTTACCCTGCTCGAACTTTCCGAATGAATGAAGACGATGGTCAGACTGTAATTTAAAGAATGGGTAATTGCTCACTTAAACAACCTACATGACTAAGGGAATCGCATGAAACGTAAATTAATGGTTAGCCTGTCTTTAGCCTTTATTAGCTGCATACTATTATCTTCGCCAACTTTTGCAGCCTATCCAGATAAACCAATCAAATTCATTGCCGGTGTGGCGGCTGGAGCTCCATTAGATTTAATGATGAGAACTTTAGCCAAGTATCTAAGCGAAGAGTTAAATCAACCGATTACAGTTGAAAATCGAGTTGGAGGTACAGGAGCTGTCGCAATGGTAGCTACTCTGAATGCGCCTGCTGATGGCTACACAGTTGTCTCTGCCACCAGCTCTACATCTTTCTTAATTGCAGAGGGTAAGACTTCATTCTTACAAAAAGATTTTGTTTTCTTTGGTGGCTTACAGCTTGAACCTTCGGCTATTGCAGTTCGCAAGGACAGTCCATATCGAACACTCGCCGATCTGATTGATGCCCTCAAAAAATCACCAGACAAGGTGAGCGTTGGTGGTTTTGCTACCGCTGGCTTTCACCAGTTTGTGTACTATCGATTACAAGAAATAGCTGGCTTTAAAGGTATCTGGATTCCATTTAATGGCGGTAATCAAGCTGCGCTCGCTCTGCTAGGCGGGCACCTTGATGCCACAATCATGACGCCAAGCTCTGCGCTCGCGCAAATTAAAAGTGGAGACATCAGACTTCTCGCTATCAGCACTGAACAACGCTCAGAATACTTTCCCAACGTTCCAACCTTTAAGGAGCAAGGTATCGATCTAGTAGAAAATATATGGCGCACTATTATGGTAAAGCAGGGCACGCCTCCGGATGTGATCGCAAGATTGGCGCAGGGAATTAAGGCTGTTGAAGCAAAGCCAGAATGGAAAAGATTTATGGTAGAAAATGGGCAGTCACCAATGAATATATCAGTTGAAAAAATGCAGGGGTTTGTTGCCGATGAGATACAGTCGCGACGTAAATTTCTTCAATCAATTCTACCGACCCAAAAATAGCATAAATCTGCAACCATAGTAATGTGCTTTGATGGAAAAAGTAATGCATCACTTGGTAAGGAGTACAGACAAATTGCATACGCCTAATAGCCCAAAGTCAGAGAATGATATCGGCTAGACCAAGTGGTGGACCCCGCTCGAAGCGCAGTATATTACTCATCGCATCTTGCTCGAATGACGCATCACTTCACTAAAATTCAATAAAATCAATTACTTGGTTTGCGGATGAGTGACAAACAGAATTGACTGCAGGATCTAGACTTTCTAGATGGAATTGGTCCAATAAAACCAGACAGCTCCAAAGGTATGAGGGTTGCTTATTCGCTGTAGGGCTAATATAAATACAATCGGGTTTGTGTTCTTATAAAATCATCCGTAATTAGCACTTAAATTAAGATTCCCATGTCATTAAAACTTAAAAAATCTACCCTTGCCCTAGCTATGACTGCTGGCGCATTATTGTCATCGAATGCTCTTTCTCAAAAAGCGCCCAATGTGTTGATTTTGTGGGGAGATGACATTGGCCAGTTCAATATCAGCGCTTATAACCACGGCATGATGGGCTATAAAACACCCAACATTGATAGCATTGCGAAGCAAGGTGCTTTATTTACTGACTGGTATGGTCAGCAAAGCAGTACTGCTGGTCGTGCTGCATTTATTACCGGCCAATCACCCATTCGTACCGGTCTAACGAAGGTTGGTTTACCTGGCACGCCAGAAGGCATGCGCAAAGAAGATCCTACCTTAGCCACCCTATTAAAAGCGCGGGGCTATAAAACAGGGCAATTTGGCAAAAACCATTTGGGTGATCGCGATGATATGCTGCCAACCGCCCATGGCTTTGATGAATTTTTTGGCAACCTCTATCACCTCAATGCAGAGGAAGAGCCTGAGAATGTGGATTACCCAAAAAATCCAGAATTCAAAAAGAAATTTGGTCCACGCGGAGTAATTCATAGCTTTGCGGGCGGCAAAATTAATGACACTGGCCCCCTTACCCGTAAGCGCATGGAGACCATTGATGATGAGGTGATGGTCAAGACGCTAGATTTTATGGAGCGCTCCAAAAAAGAAGATAAGCCCTTCTTTATCTGGTGGAACTCCACCCGTATGCATATTTTTACGCATCTTAAAGAAGCATCTCGTGGCAAAACCGGCCTTGGCGTCTATGCCGATGGTATGGTTGAACACGATGGGCATGTTGGTACCTTGCTTGCCAAGTTGAAAGAGCTCGGCCTTGATGAAAATACGATCATCATGTATTCCACTGATAACGGCGCTGAAACATTTACCTGGCCAGATGGCGGCACCACCATGTTCCGCGGTGAAAAAAATACCAACTGGGAAGGCGGCTATCGCGTTCCTGCCATGATCAAATGGCCTGGCGTCATCAAGCCAGGCACCGTGATCAACGACATTGCAGCGCATGAGGACATGGTTCCCACATTGCTGTCTGCCGCTGGCGACAAAACAGTAAAACAAGATCTACTCAAGGGAAGAAAGATTGGCAACCAATCCTATAAGGTTCATTTGGATGGCTATGACCTGCTGCCCTCCTTCAAGGGTGAAACCAAAGACTGGCCTCGTAGGGAGTTTATTTACTGGACAGACGATGGCAGCGTTGCCGCCCTGCGCTACGACAACTGGAAACTCACTTTTATGAAGCAGGAGGCAGAAGGCTTAGAGGTATGGCAAAAGCCATTCACGGTATTGCGTGCTCCCGCCTTAACCAACCTCCGCATGGATCCATTTGAACGTGCTCAACAAGAAAATGCTATGGGTTATCAGCGCTGGTATTTAGATCGCATGTTCATGATTGCTCCAGCAGGTGCATATGTTGGTAAATGGCTGCAAAGCTTTAAAGAATTTCCGCCCCGCCAAAAGCCAGGCACTTTTAACTTAGATCGAGTCATGGAAGCGGTAACGAAATCGCAAAGCAAATAAGTCGGCCGTTTACTCCATAAAAAATCTGCTACCCTTTTTGGCTAGCAGATTTTTTTATACTCACTCCCTATTTAGGAAGGTCGCTTCACAATGAAACTGTTACTCCTAAGTCTACTTTTTATTTTTTCGGGCAATTCCTTAGCCCAGGATCCCCTGCCAGCCTGGAATGATGGTCCAAGTAAAAAAGCAATCATTCGCTTTGTCAATGAGACTACCCAAGCTGGCTCTAAACAATTTATTCCATTAGAAGAGCGTGTTGCCGTATTTGATAACGATGGCACGCTGTGGAGCGAGCAACCTTTATATGTTCAGCTTGCCTTTGCAATCGACCGAATCAAAACCTTGGCACCACAAAATCCACAATGGAAAACACAGCAACCATTCAAAGCGGTATTAGAAAATGATATTCAGACAATTAAAGCCAGTGGGCATAAGGGCCTATTTGAACTAATTGCAGCTACGCATGCAGGCATGAGCACCGAAGGGTTTCAGGTCATCGTCAGTGATTGGCTTAAAACTGCACGCCATCCCGTAAGCAATAGGCCATACACTGACATGGTCTATCAACCCATGATCGAGCTACTGGCCTACCTGAGATCCAATGGGTATACCAACTACATTGTCTCTGGTGGTGGTACTGAGTTCATGCGGCCATGGACCCAAAAGGTCTACGGCATTCCACCGGAACGGATTATTGGCAGCACCATCAAATCCAAATTTCTTGAGGTCAATGGCCAATACCGCATTATTGGCTTGCCTGAACTGGAGTGGATTAATGATGGTCCAAATAAGCCACTGTCCATTCAACACCAGATTGGCAGGCGCCCTGTCATTGCCTTTGGTAACTCCGATGGCGACCAGGACATGTTGTTGTGGACTACTGGAACGCCTGGCCCACGTCTAGGTGGAATTATTCACCATACCGATAGTGCAAGAGAAGTTGCCTATGATCGCCGATCGGCAATTGGCAAACTCAATACCGCACTGGATCTAGCCCCGAAAAATAACTGGCTTGTAGTGGATATGAAAAAGGATTGGCGTACTATCTTCCCAACGGTGCAAGCTAAATAAGCGGCTCAGACTCAGAAAACAATTTACTTGGGTAGGCGCCCTAGGTGCTTCAAAATACGAATGACGTCCGGCCCAATATGTTCATAAAAACGATAGAGGCCAGAGCACAGGTAATTCAACTGGGTTTCACCATCCCTGGTTTTGATAAGACGATTTTTAGGGCACTCGCCCCAACATAGCTGCAGGTAATCACACTTACGGCATTGCTTAGGTAAGGTATCACGCTTATCCATGCCGAACTTCTCCTGTTCAGCAGAAAACGCCATATCGCCTAAGTGGGTCTCAGTAATATTGCCCAGTCGGTATTCTGGATAGACAAAGTGATCACACGAATAGACTTCACCATCATGCTCGACCGCTAAGCCCTTACCGCAAAATTCGGCTTGCGTGCAGGTTTGCGCAGGCAAGCCCGCTGCTTGCGCAATGGCAGTTTCAAACAAATTCACATGAATGC
>JBIISV010000023.1:0-19028 GCA_044340835.1 Polynucleobacter sp. | reverse complement strand
GACAGAAGAGATGCCAAAGACCAGTTGGACTCAGTTTGATGCACGAGAGTATGGTTTTTATTCAAACGTCAATCCTTTAGTAGATCACCCACGCTGGAGTCAGGCTACCGAACGCCGTATTGGTGACCCGAGGGGTATGTTCGCTCCCAAAATTAAAACCCAAATGTTTAATGGTTATGGTGATCAAGTAGCTAGCATGTACTCCGGGATGGATTTGAAGAAATTCTATTGATATTTGGCAATCCATTGAGTGCTATGAAGATCTTCATTTTTCTACTGGCACTCCTGCCTCTCGCAAGATTGATTTGGCTCGGTTTTACCGATGGTCTAGGTGCTAACCCGATTGAGTTTATTACGCGTTCAAGCGGCACATGGGCGCTAGTCTTCCTGTGTCTCACCCTGGCCATGACACCATTGCGTTTAGTGACTAATTCAACTATTTGGATTCGGTATCGCAGAATGCTCGGTTTATTCAGTTTTTTCTATGCCTGCCTTCATTTTGGAATCTGGCTTTGGCTAGATCAAAATTTTGATCTGGTGGAGATGCTGAAGGATATAGTGAATCGCCCATTCATAACAATGGGTTTTATCAGTCTTGTATTGCTGATTCCATTGGCCTTCACTTCCACCCACTGGTCACAAAGAATGCTGGGTCGCCGCTGGATGCATTTGCATCGCGTGATTTATCTCATCGCTGCTACTGTAGTCCTGCATTATTGGTGGCATAAGGCTGGAAAGAATGATTTAGATACCGTCACAATCTATGCAATCGTTTTACTATTGCTGTTATGTTGTAGGATCCCCTTGATACGCAAGCTTTTGAGCAAACGTTCTACTATTTAATTCGACCCATTTGAGGACTCTGCTTTCATGTTTTCGTACTTTGATCATTCCTCTCTTGAGTTGACCTAGGTAAATAATGAGTATGACAGTGAGGCAAATTGGTAACTATCCTCTACCTCCCGGAATCGATATCTTCGAGCGCGGATGGTTATCCGCGAACAATATTTTTCTCTATGGTGATGACGATGTCTCGCTTGTAGATTCCGGCTATTGCTCGCATCAGCAGCTCACTGTTGACCTCGTCACCAATGCATTGAAACAATATGGTTTATCAAGTATTAATAAGCTGGTGAACACCCATCTCCACTCAGATCATTGTGGTGGTAATAAGGCCTTATCTCAGAAATTTGATTGCGAGATTTGGATACCAAAAGCAGAGGCAATTGCAGTCCAATATTGGGATGAAGATTTACTCAGCTTTCGACAGTTGGGGCAAGACTGCCCACGCTTCACTCATCAAGGCCTACTCGTGCCAGGCGAAGAAATTAAGTTAGGCCGCTATCCATGGCAAATTCTTGCGGCTCCAGGCCATGACAACCATTCAGTCATGTTGTATCAAGAACAACATCAAATCTTGATCTCGGCCGATGCCCTATGGGAGAAGGGTTTTGGCGTGATCTTCCCAGAACTTTGGGGTGAGGGTGGTTTTGAGGAGGCAGCAAAAACACTGGAACTAATTGAAGCGCTTTCAGTAGCCTTAGTCATCCCAGGGCATGGCAAACCTTTTACGGATGTAAAGCAGTCACTTGAGATTGCGAAGTCCCGACTCGATTACCTCTCCAGCGATGCTGATCGGAATGCTCGCTATGGAGCTAAGGTGCTCTTGAAGTACAAGCTATTAGAATGGCGTACCAGAGATATCACAGAAGTTTGCCAATGGATTGCCTCTACTCCAGCATTAGAGAATGCCCGCAAGCAACTGAATATGTCATCTGAGGATTTTCAGGGGTGGCTGCCACAGGCGCTAGTAAAGTCAAATGCTGCAGTGATTGAGCATGATCGCCTCATTAATCTAGACTAGAGTGTTCAGTCAGAAAGTAAATCCGAGCTTGCCATAAATAGACCAGTTATAAATCGGGTAGCTCTGCACTAATTGTTTGCTTGCCCCCACTGCAAATAAGAAATTCTTGTTCAGGCGATGGGTTACCATGGCGTCAAGCGGAACAAACCA
Source organism: Polynucleobacter sp. (assembly GCA_044340835.1). Taxonomy (GTDB): domain Bacteria; phylum Pseudomonadota; class Gammaproteobacteria; order Burkholderiales; family Burkholderiaceae; genus Polynucleobacter. The sequence continues at coordinate 17,014 of JBIISV010000023.1, read as the reverse complement.
GCCCCCACCGCCACCGGTATTCCAAGAGATCCCGTTTTCATCCCAAAACCGAAGTTGTGTATTTGGTAGGACATTGAACCCCAATGTTGGGAAAATATTCAGACTGCGTACTAATTGTGCTTGACTTGGATTACTAGTAAATGAATTGCCCTTGGCATCAAAACCATACATGTAACGTAAAAGCGGTGAAAAGTCTGATAGACGCGAATCACTTCCTTGGGTAGGTACGTAGACCGTCCCTATTTGAGGTCCCGCCGCCCACTGCCCGTTGTTGCCAAATGGAAAGATGATTCGCCCCCCTAGAGTACCTTCCCAATTTTTGAGGATGCTGGGATGATTTCCCCAGACGGTAAGCATTGTATTGCCAGCGTTATAGATACCAGAGGATTGTTCTGTAAGAGTGGGCCCGTAAGTCGATACATAGGAAGTATCTAGTCTCATTGTGCCGCGCCATTGATTAAACTGAAGTGGTTGGTAATAGCGCAACTTTAAAGTGTCACTCTGGGTTTGCTCTCCATAAGTATTGTGGTACCCCCAAAATTCGAGCATCCGTTGGCTTGAGTTTTGATCTGATGCTTTCTCTAGGTTTAAAAACCCTCCTGAAAACTTACTTTCATCTGCGCTAGCCATTCCCACGAAACCTAGTATGGTGAGCAAAGCAAGAAGATGGGTAATAATTCGGAAGAAGGTCATATAAGTATTAATATAAATGACTCAGTCAATTAGAAAAAATAAGTAGAGAGAATATGTAACATACCGTTTTAGTTACCGACTGCACTGCTGGATTTGGTGAGGCTACTGCCCGTCGCTTTCTGGCTCATGGTCATAAGGTGATTGCCCTCGGAAGAAGGGTGGAGCGCTTAGAGGCTCTCAAGGATTTCCTGCCGGGCATGGTTGAGCGTAAGGGTGATGATGACAAAGCAGAAAAGGTGTATAGCGGATTTAAAGCATCAAGTGGAGACGATGTGGCGGCGGCTATTTATTGGCCTACTCATTTACCAAGCCATGTGAATATCAATTCTGTAGAGCTGATGCCAGTACAACTGTCTTTTAATGCATTTAATATTCATCGTGGCGAATCCTGAAGAAATCTAGGTTGTAGGTTTCCATTTATAAAACTTGGGATAGGCGCGCATCACGACAGGTCCGTCAAAGTCCCAAGATTTACAGGTTCCCAAATAGAGCGGTGGCTTGCTTTCATCTGCATCAAAGAGCGCTCCTGGGATAGACTGAAAGGCGGCAGTAGCAATATTGTTTAGTAACTCACGCAGGTGTGTGCATCCTTTAATACCTCCGAGATGTTCCTGAATTGTTTTACGCCAACCCTTACCGATGCGTTCTCCAATCAGGGAATCCATCGGCGGTATCACTTGTGGACATTCTGGATGAGGGTGACTATCCATTGCAACCTCAATAGCTTGAATGACCAATTCAGTATTTATAGTAAGACGCACCCTCATGTCATGGAAAGCTTTTCCTGGCTCCCAGGTTTTCCCGCCGGTAGTGAAAGGTTGAAATTTAAAATCTCTTAAATGGGCTTCAATATCCCATAAGCCATCCTCACGGGCATAGCCCTGAAAAGTCATTTCACGTTTGTGGAGTGGGCTTCTAGATACTGGGGTTGTAAGCATGATGTCAATATAGGCTACTAATTAGAAGTGAGTAATCAGCGTTAATCATAACGACTTCATTTCAGAGTCGCTCATTCAGTCGGCTTTGTAGTATTCTCGGCAGCATATGGCCAAACCAATCTCGCTCGAAAAGGTATTATTTAGTCAAGGCTTCGGTACCAGGCGCTATTGCAGTGATTTAGTTCATGCCGAGTTGGTCAAGGTGAATGGAGTCTTGGCAGAGGATCCAGAAGAGCGAGTTGCTGTTGACGGTTTAATGCTCAATGTGGAAGGTAAGGATTGGGAGTTCCACGAAAAAGCCTACATCGCCTTTCACAAACCTCCAAATTACGAGTGCTCTCATAAAACTACGCATCATCCGAGCGTCTACAGCCTCTTACCCAAGCCTTTTGTCGAGCGAGGCTTGCAATGCGTAGGTCGTTTGGACTTTGATACTACTGGTCTTATTTTAATTTCGGATGATGGGCAGTTTATTCATAAGATGACCACACCCAAGAAGAATATTGGCAAGGTATATGAGATCACCACTTCTGATCCAATTACTCAAAAACAGATAGAACACTTACTGGAGGGTGTTGTGCTAGATGATGATCCGGCACCCTGTTTTGCGAAGGACTGTAAACAGTTAAGTGAGAATACCATTGCAATGACAATTGTTGAGGGCCGTTACCATCAAGTAAAGCGGATGATGGCTGCAGTAGGTAATCATGTTGCCAAGCTACACAGAACAGAAATTGGCCAATACGTCATGCCTGCTGATTTAGCGCAGGGTCAGTGGCGCTGGCTTTACCTAGAGGATTTACAGAAACTATCTAAGAGTGTGGACGCCCCAATTGAATAAACCAAAACGACTGCCAAATGACTTTAATTTTGAAGAATTGCTACCTGATTGGCGGGTAGATTTCACTACTCCAGAGTTAATCCGAGTATTTGTATTTAAGGATTTTAAAACTGCCTTTCAGTTTATGACCCTATGTGCAAACTTTGCAGAGGAAATAGATCACCATCCGGATTGGTCAAATACTTGGAACAAGGTATCAGTTCGATTAAGTACCCACTCAGAGAAAGCCTTGACTGAGTTGGATATCTCCATGGCATGCGCCATGGATCGATTTGCACTGGACGTTTAGAGCGGCAAACGCTTACTGAATTTCCTCATCTTCTTCATCTTCAGAGTTCATACTCATGAGGATAGTTGCTAAGAGGCCATAAACTACTTCGGTAGCGATCATCCCATCTTCATCGAGCTCATCAATCAGATCATTCAAGCAATCTTCTGTGGGCTCATTCAATAGCGTCATGGCGCATTGGCACCCATAGTCAAAATCTTCGTCGTTTTGGTTTTGAGTGTCCTCAGTCATATAAGTCCTTTAAGTGAAGCTACAGGATACCTTTTTTAGCTATCCAGATACAGTCATTTGACTCTAGAACACCTCTTTTTTCTGATAGCAATTCCTGTGGGTCCGATGCAGTGAGAGCCAGGATCTCAGAACTGACGTAGATTATGGATTGCAGTGCTGACATTGAGAGGGGTTGGCAAATCGGAGTACTTTCATTCCCTCTTTATCACTATGTTGACACTTAAGACAAGCCCATATTTTGGCGATCTCTTGGTTAGTAGGCATACCGCAGGCATTACAGGGTAAGCCACGCTGAATATCTTGAATCCAATATCCGGGCATCTGACATGCTGGACAGAGTGAATTCATTTTATTAGCGAGATCAATGACTGCTCGACGAATATTATCCATTCGGGTTGGATTGGCAAAAGCCCGAAGATCGTTTTCAACAAAGACAATGCCTTTAGAGGAATGCGCTGAGGCCCATTCAAAAGCATCTTTTAATTGATTAATGTCGCTAATATTTTTAATGGATTTGGGGTGATGTTCATCTGTTGGTTTAATAACAAGATAGTGGGATGGGAAAAGCGCAGTTTGAGCAAATTTTTCTAACTCTTCCCAGTGACTGATATAAGAATGTGCATTTTGAGCGGGTGCACCTGCAAACCCTGTAATTTCAAGTTGGAGTTTTTGATCAATCAGAATGACTAATTCATTATTCCAAGGCAATATGCCGGCATGGGGATCAGCAACAAATGCACCTTCATTTGCAAGACCTAAATCGGTACCTAAGAGCTCCATCCCAATCTGCACTTTTTTTCTTACAGCATCGAGTTGACTACCATACCGAGGTGTTTCTAGAGTAAAGGTTCCCAGCAAGTCCGTATCGTAAGCATTAGTAAGTTTGACCTGTAGGCCTGTTGCTGAACTCAGGACTTCACTGAATACCAGCTCTTTACCATGCTTGGTTAAGATACTTGCAGTTCTATTAGAAAAAATACCCATTTGAATATCTCGGATTGGAGTTGATGCTGGTACTTACATCATTAGTTTAGCCAGCATAGCGTACAGAGGAATACCTAAAATGATATTAAAAGGGAAGGTAATGCCTAAAGACATTCCCATATAAAGTGCGGGATTCACCTCGGGTAATGCGTGGCGTAAAACAGCTGGTACGGCAATGTAGGAGGCACTTGAGGCAAGAACCATCAACAAAATCGTGTTACCAAGCGGTAGCCCAAGCAGCTTGCATAGTACTAGTGCAATGAGGGCATGCGAAAGTGGTGAGCCAATCGCATAGAGTAGGGTGATGGGCGGTTTACCTTTTAGCCCTTGAATATTTCTGGCGGCCATGAGCCCCATATCTAGCAGAAAAAATGCCAGCATGCCTTTGAAGAGGTCAATTGAAAATGGAGCCATTAATTTTTGACCAGCATCACCACTCATTAGTCCAACCAACATTGATCCTAGTAAGAGCAGTTGTGCGCCATCAGTAAAAGACTCGTGCAGTATTTTTGAGATACCTATTGGGGTATGCTGCGATGAGGTCTGTACTGCATACGAGGATCGGGCTTTATTTGCTAAAACAATCGCCAGGATGATCGCTGGAGATTCCATCAAAGCCATGGCTGCAGCCATATGGCCACCATAAGCGATATTGAATTGATCGAGGTACTGGGTGGCCGTAATGAAGGTTACCGCACTTACAGAGCCGTAGGTCGCCGCAATCGCAGCTGCATCGAATGTATTGAGCTTGGTGCGGAGAATTCGGTAGCCTATTAAAGGAATGACTACGGCTAGAAATATTGCCAGACCAAGCGAGAGGGCAATTTCAGTAGTAAAGCCAGACTTATGAAGCGCAAAACCACCCTTTAGCCCTAATGCCATCAGTAGGTAAAGTGAAAGAAAGCGAGAAATAGGCTGAGGAATCTCTAAATTCGATTTGACGGCACCAGCGAATGCGCCAAATATAAAAAATAAGATTGCGGGATCTAAAAAATTTGCCATGATTGAGTTTCGTTTTGAGTGCCTAATTCTGTATTTTGAAAAGCTATCGCTTGATGATGGCCTCTACTAGGGGATGCTGAATCTTTTTTTCCGAACGAATGGCATAAAAATATTCATACATATCTTTGCAGCTACCAACCATTTCCATGTGATAGGTCTCTTTCAAATCTTTTTCAATGATTTGTCCGGCAGGGAACACGCCTAAGCCACTAGCTGCAAAGGTTTTTAGTAAGGCACTATCCTCGAACTCGCCAGCAATATGGGGATTGATGCTATTTTTAGCAAACCACTGATCAATCAAGTGACGTACCTTTGAGTGAGAGGTTGGCAAAAGAATGGGTAGATCATTGAGGCATTGTGGAAAAGGCTTTTTAGTACGCTTTAATACTTTACTGGCGCCGAACCAGGCAATCGATGATTTGATGAGCTCTTCGCTATACACGTGCAGATTTTTATTGCTTGGGGCAGGCCGGTCAGCCAGGACAATGTCAAGCCGATGCAATGCTAAATCGGCTAAAAGATCTTCAAACTCACCCTCATGGGCAATCAACTGAACATCATTTTTTTCTAGAATAGGTTCAAGCAGTTGCTTGGTAACCAGCTTAGATAAACCATCGGATACGCCAACCGTGATTTTAGTTTTAGGAGAGATTGCTGCGTCCCTGACAGCTTCAGGTAATTTCTCCCCCAGAAGAAAGATTTGATCTGCAATTGCTAAGGCTGCAAATCCCGACTCGGTCAAAGCGAGCCCACGTCCTGCAGGCTTAAATAGCAAGTAGCCAAGTGATTTTTCTAATTCATGTACTTGGGCACTAATAGTTTGAATGGCCATATCAAGGCGCTCGGCCGCCTTTGACATGCTTCCTTCTTTGGCAACCACCCAGAAGTAGTAAAGATGACGATAGTTATATAGCATTCAGATTATCAGTTTTTTACGAAATTATAATCAATATATCTCTGCTTTTAGTAAAAGGCAAAGTCACCTACATTAACCCTATTCAAATCCATGTAATTCATGGGCAATGCAGTAGGGGAGATTGAATTGGAATTATTTAGCTCGGAATTTTTCTCGGCTCTATTGGCGATTATCGTCATTGACTTAGTTTTGGCAGGGGATAACGCGATTGTGATTGCAATGGCCGCTAGAAACTTGCCATCTCATTTGCAAAAGAAAGCCATTCTCTGGGGTGCTGTAGGCGCGATTGCCGTCAGGAGTGCCATGACTCTTGTGGTGGTGTATTTACTCAATATCCCTGGATTAATGTTAATTGGAGGCTTGTTATTGGTATGGATCGCTTATCGCTTGCTCAATCCTGCAGAAGATGGTGGGGAGCATGGTCCAGCTTCAACGACTTTTTGGGGTGCAATGAAAACCATCATCATTGCCGATGCAGTGATGGGCTTAGATAATGTTTTAGCGGTTGCAGGGGCGTCAAATGGCAGCTATGTTTTAGTGGTTCTAGGTTTATTAATCAGTATTCCAATCGTAATTTGGGGGTCAACACAAATACTCAAGTTGGTAGAGCGTTTCCCCTCAATCATTTATTTGGGTGCTGGCGTGCTCGCTTGGACAGCGGCCAAAATGATTATTTCAGAGCCAATGGCAAAAGATTGGCTTGCTTCTCAGAACGCAGCCTTGGAATACATTATTCAAGTAGTTGTGGTGTTGGGTGTCTTGTTTGCTGGCTATCTTAAGAGTAGAAGTGTGCTGCAGAATTCGGGGGCTCATGTTGGGAAAAAAAATTAATCAAATAATATTGAGATTGGATGGTTCGGTAATTTAAATCTTACTACCCATCATGCAATCCTAGGAGCATTAAGCATTCACTAGAACTCAGGTTTTTCTCTTTTTTACCCTCTTAGGAGGGTATTTTTTTATTTGAATATATTCAGTTAAATACTGAAATAGAATCACTTAAATTCTTCTTTATTAAGAATAAAGATCTACTTATGCTAAGTTCATATTCACCACTGGAGAATTCTATGAAATTGATTTTAGAAGAGAAAGAAATGGTTGAGCCAGAATTGATGGCCTTTACAGAGAATCGGGTCCATTTTTCTTTAAAGCGGCTTATTTGGATGGTCCGCAAAATCAAGATTCAATACTCAGCAATCCCATCCTCAAAAACAGCCTGCAATCAGAATTGCTCGATTAGCTTGGAAACGTTTGATCATTATCAAATTGAGGTGAGCATGACTGCTAGGGATAAGCGGATTGCCCTAGAAATGTGCCTCAAGAAAATGGGTAAGCTTGTCCAAAAAACATTCCATAAAAGTCAAAAATATGGGCGATTTTCTAAACATGTCTACGCATGATTGAGGCGACGCTGGGGTTGGTTATGAAGATAATTCAAGCTTAAGGCAAGCCTATTTTTTGTATTTACCGCCTGCATTCTGGATTCACCAACTTAAAATCGTGCCCTGATCCCCTGCTTGGTGAATTTACTGTCTTTTAGTTCTCAATGGGCGGGATAATGAGGGATCTTATTTATTCTCTAATATTGCCTTAATGAAACTCTTAAAGTCTTTGCCCCTGCTTGCTGTCTGCATCTTGTTTTCGGGTGCAGTGAGTGCGCAGGCTCAAAAGCCGCTGACGATCAATGAGTTAATTGGGATTGCACTGGACTCAAGCCCCCAAGTATTGGCGGCGCGGGATCAAGCCAGAGCAATTAGCGGGCAGCTCTCTACAGCTCGCGCGATCCCAAATCCCGAATTTGAACTGAACACGGGTCAGCAAAGGTCTGCATCCGGACCATTGACGACTGGTAACGTGTCGTCCTGGTCGGTAACACAACCTTTGGATATGCCGTATGCCCGTTTCCCCAGGGTGAATGCTGCCGAGGCGAATATGCGGGCTGCAGATGCGGCTCGCCTTGCTTTTGAAATAGAAATCATTTCTAGAGTACAGCAGCGCTTTTATGAATTGATGCGTCGTAACGCAGAGCTCAGAGCTGCGCAGGAAGACTTAGACCTAACCAAGCAAATTCGTGATCGTATGCAAATTCGTTATGACCTTGGTGAGACTGCGCGATTTGAATTGATTCGGGTCCAAACCGAGTTTCTGAATGCGCAAATTAATGCTGAATCTAGCAAACTCAGAGTTGAGCAGGCTAAAAGTCAGCTGAGACAGGTAGTTGGACATGCCTTACCACCTAACTACGAGGTGGTTCCGCAAGTCCTGATGATAGAGCCTTTACCCTCTTTACCGATCTTACTAAGTGAGTTGCATGCACAAAGCCCTGAGTTAAGGCGCGCAAAGGCGGAGGTTGAAGCAACCGAATCTAAGCTGAGCTTTGAGCAGAATGCTCGTCTACCTCGGCTTGCTGTTAAGGCTCAGCAATATAACGATCCGAATTTCACTGATCGTCTTTATGGATTGGTGGTCAGCATTCCAATTTGGGATTTTAAGGGTGGCCAAATTGCTGAGGCGCAGGCGAATGCCTCTAAAGCTAAGAATCAATTGAATGCTCAAAGCCAAGGTCTTGAGCAGCAGTTAGAGACTGCTTATCAGCTCTACCAGATGACGAGTTATCAGGTAAAAGTTCTAGATCAAGAAGTGGTACAGCTGGCATCGAGCGCGCAACGTATTGCAGAGGTTTCTTACCGCTATGGAGAGCGGGGCATGCTGGAGTATTTAGATGCGCAAAGAACGTTTAGAGTAGCTCGTAATGATTTGATTAAAGCCCGTTTTGATTTAGCCTCAGTTGTTACTGAAATACAGCGTTTAAGGGCAAGTCCTGAATGGGTTGCAAAAATAGAAGGTGGCAAGTAATGAAGCAAAATTTCCTGGCAACAGTAGATCAATTTAAGAGTTTGTACTCTCGCTATCTAGCAATTGCAAGAACCTATATGCAGGAATGGGCTGCCGTAATCGTCACAACCCAAAATGATTTTTATAAGTTTACCCATGATTGGTTTAGCCAGAACTTACCCCGTGTGGCTCAGCAGTACGATAAGAGTCCTCAATTGGCACAGAAGAGTCTCTTTTACCTTCCTTGGTTTTGTTTATTTCTGATCATCCTGAATTACTTCAACGTGTTTGATCGAAGTCCGACCATTAAGTCTGTTCAGGATCCTAACGTAGTGATTGTTAATGAGGATCTTCGTAGCATGATTACGGATGGAAAAATCCAAACAGACTCTTTTGTTGAAGAGTTGCGTGCATCTGGAAGAATTGATTTCAATGAACTTTTCCTATCTCGGATTGGCGCTAACGTTACGGGCCGTGTTTCAGACATCTTGGCAATTCCTGGCCAGACAGTTAAGCAGGGTGATATCTTGGCGAAGATTACTTCTACTGAATTAACGCAGTCTCAACTGTCTTATTTGAAGGCAAAGAGCGCTAGTCAGTTGGCTGAGCAAGCCGCTAATCGTGCCAAAATTTTGTATAAAGAAGATGTCATTGCTCTCGCTGAGTTACAAAGACGTGATGCTGAAGCGAATAGCGCAAAGGCAGAGTATCGGGCGGCTAATAATCAATTACGTGTTCAAGGAATGGATCAGGCCAGCATTGATCGCTTAGGAAAGTCGGGTGTCATTGAATCTATTAATAATGTAATCGCTACCATCCCCGGTGAAATTGTCGAAAGAAAAATTAATAAAGGGCAGGTAGTTCAGCCTGCAGATGCTTTGTTCACGGTAGCTGACTTAGGTTCCTTGTGGGCTGTATCCGAAATCCCAGAAAGTAATTCCTACTTGGTTCATAAGGGTCAGAAAGTCACCCTCATTATTCCCGCCTTACGTAATGCCGAAATTCAGGGGGTTGTAGCCCACGTAGATTCCGTAGTGAATCCTCAGACCCGAACAGTTGTAGTCAGGATGGAGGTGCCTAATAAGGATGCCTTAATCAAGCCCGGCATGTTGGCAACGATGATGATTGAAAGTCAACCTACTGAGCGACTGTTGGTGCCGGTCAGTGCCGTGATCCGTCAAGATAATCATGATCACGTGTTCATTCGTGAGGATGAGGAAACCTATCGCATGGTTGCTGTCAAGCTCGGCCCCGAAGGGAAGGGCTTCCGTCCAGTCATTTCTGGGCTTAAAGAAGGACAAGAAATTGCCATCAATGGCGCATTCCATTTAAATTCTGAGCGTAAGCGACAGCTTAGTGGTGGCTAGTCACTATGATTGAAAAAATTGTCCGCCTTTCACTAAAGCAGCGACTTCTAGTAGTCATTATTGCAATCGTATTAATGGTGGCTGGTCTTATAGCTACCAAGCGCTTATCAGTGGACGCTTTTCCAGATGTGACTAATGTGCAGGTACAGATTGCTTCTGAGGCTCCAGGCCGATCTCCAGAAGAGGTTGAGCGATTTGTAACTGTGCCGATTGAGTTAGCAATGACAGGCTTGCCTGGCTTAACTGAAATGCGCTCACTCAATCGTAATGGTATTTCTATCATTACCTTAGTGTTTACAGAAAAAACAGATTTATATTTTGCGCGGCAGTTAGTCACCGAGCGCTTAATTGAGGTAGCCGCAAAAATGCCAGTTGGTATTACACCTGTTTTGGCGCCACCTTCAACTGGTTTGGGCGAAGTTTATCAATACACCCTAGATCATCCATCGGATGGTAATAAGCAATTAACGGTCGAAGACCTAGAAGATCGTCGTGCTGTCCAAGACTGGATTGTTCGGCCAATGCTACGCTCAGTAGCGGGTGTAGCTGAGATCAATACCCAAGGAGGCTATGCCCGTCAATACCAAGTCCTAGTGAATCCAGAAAGATTGCGTCACTATCAAATTACTTTACGTGAGGTGTACGAGGCGCTGGCTAGAAACAATGCCAACTCTGGTGGTGGGCAACTTCCAACCTATGCTGAGCGCTATTTGATTCGGGGTGTAGGTCTTATTGCTAAGCCCGAAGATATTGGAAAAATTATTCTCAAGGAAGTAAAGGGAATTCCGGTCTATGTCAAGAACGTAGCTGAAATTACTATTGGCAGTGAAATCCGTCAGGGTGCAGCCATTAAGAATGGCTATACCGAAAGTGTGGCGGGCATTATTCAGATGATTCGTGGCGGCAATGCACGAGAGGTAGTTAATCGGATTAAGCTTAAGGTGGCAGAGATTAATGAAGGTAAGCTATTGCCAGATGGTTTGCAAATTGTTCCGTTTTACGATCGTACTGATTTGGTCAATGCTGCGATGTTCAATGTGGCTAAGGTCTTAGTCGAAGGCGTCATACTGGTTGTCATCTTGCTGTTTTTATTCTTAGGTGATGTGCGATCTTCCCTCATTGTGGTGGCAACCTTAATCCTGACGCCGCTACTAACATTCTTAGTGATGAATCGCTATGGGATCTCTGCCAATTTGATGTCGCTTGGAGGCCTTGCCATAGCCATTGGCATTATGGTTGATGGCTCAGTGGTGGTGGTCGAGAATACCTTTGCGAAATTGGGGCAACGATTGAAGTCTGGAGAATCCAAGAACCGGATTATCTTAGAGGCAGCCACTGAGGTTGGCACGCCGGTACTCTTTGGTGTTGGCATCATCATTTTGGTATTCATGCCCCTACTTTCGCTTGAGGGTATGGAAGGAAAAATGTTTGCCCCAATGGCCATCACGATTGCGATTGCATTAACGATCTCCCTAATTCTGTCATTTACTTTGTCACCGGTCTTATGCTCATACATCCTTAAAGGGGGAAGTGAAGATGACACTAAATTAGTAGGGCGCTTGCGTGCACCTTATGAGCGTTGGCTACATTGGAGTTTAGCTAATCCAAAGTTATTGGTGCAGCGCTCTTTGATGGCTTTGGTGGTCAGCTTGGTGGGATTTGTTTTGCTAGGCAAGGCTTTTATTCCAGTGATGCAAGAGGGGTCGATTACCCCTGTGATTGTGCGCGCACCTAATATCTCTTTAGATGAGTCTATCAAGCTAGAGTTTGAAGCCATCAGACGGATCATGACCATTCCGGATGTGAAGATGGTGGTATCACGTTTGGGTAAGGGTGAGTCTCCAGCGGATCCAGGTCAGCCTTATGAATCTGATCCGATTGTCACGCTCAAGCCTTTAGGTGATCGGAAGTTGAGTCAGGAAGAGATAGGACAAGAGATTCGTGATAAGTTAAAAACCCTACCGGGCATTGAATTATCGATTTCACAGCCTATTGCTGCACGAGTAGATGAAATGGTATCAGGCGTGCGCTCACAAGTAGCCATTAAGATTTTTGGTGATGATTTAACTATTTTGCAAAAGCTCGGCGCACAGATTAGCCAGGTACTAGTGAAAATGAAAGGCAGTACTGACTTGCGTATTGAGCAAGCATCGGGACAGAATTATCTCAACATTGTGATCAATAGAGATGCTATCGCTCGCTATGGCATTAATGTTTCAGATGTGAATGAGGTGATTGAAACCGCAATTGGTGGAAAGCAGGCTAGTACTGTCTATGAGGGTGAGAGACGCTTTCCTTTGGTGCTGCGCTATCCATCCACCTATAGAAATAATGTCGATGATATTGAAAATATCATTCTGCATTCTCCAAATGGCGCCCAGGTTTTAATGCGCGACTTAGCAGAAATTACTTTGGTCGATGGTCCGGCGCAGATTTCTCGAGAATCTGGTAAGCGACGTTTAGTGGTTGGCGTGAATGTGGAGGGCCGAGATCTCGGTGGCTTTGTAGAAGAAGCTCAATCACGTATAGCTAAGGATGTTGAATTACCTCAAGGTTATGTCCTTGAGTGGGGAGGCCAATTTGAAAATATGCAACGTGCTATGGCGCGTTTAATGATCATCATTCCGCTAACAATCTTAGCGATCTATTTCCTGCTCTTTATGCTCTTTAAATCACTCCGCTTGGCTGGGTTGATTATTTTAGTCTTACCATTTGCCTCGATTGGTGGAGTATTTGGATTGTTTATTGCTGGAGAGTACTTATCGGTCCCAGCTGCGGTAGGTTTTATTAATCTCTGGGGGATTGCAGTGCTCAATGGCGTGGTCTTGATTTCATTTATAAAGCAATTACGAGAGGACGGCTATTCTATGGAAGATGCCCTTCTACATGGTTGTGGCCATCGCTTTAGACCGGTCATGATGACAGCTTCAGTAGCTATGTTAGCCTTGGTGCCGATGTTGTTTTCTGGCGGGCCGGGCTCTGAGGTAACTCGTCCATTGGCAGCCGTAGTCATTGCAGGATTAATTACCTCAACCGCATTAACATTACTAGTACTACCTGTACTATATAGATGGTTTGAAGATAAAGAGGTGGAAGCATGATGGAAGTGAAGGCGGTTGTCCGCCCCAATAAGTTAGCCGGCCTAAGAACAGCCTTACTAGAGATCCCGGGTTTTCCGGGCATGACTGTGACTAAGGTTGAGGGGTGTAGTGCTCCCAATCGGACTAGTAAATCAAACATTAAAGATGAGCTTACTGACTATTCAGCAAAAGTGAAGATTGAGATTGTTTGCAATGATGAGGTAGCGCAGGCCTTAATGGACCGTATTGTGACTATTTGTCAGACTGGTCAAATTGGAGATGGAGTTGTTTGGTGTACTGAAGTTCCCAAAGCCTTTTTTATTGCAAAATCCACCCCTTGAGCTAGGAAAAATTCCCCGTAATTGATTTATGCTTCGAGAATCACAAATCGTCAAGAATTGTTAGAATATAGTTGCCCTAGAGGGGTAATTGCATCTAACAAGGGTTAAATATGGGCGGTATTTCTCAGTGGGAGCAGCTCAATATTGAGCTAACAGCTGCTTTAGGCAGCTCCGTTCATTTTGATGCAGCTCACCAAGCAGTGTACGCCTCAGAAGCCTCGAATTACCGTCAAATTCCGATTGGGGTTGTGACCCCTAAAAATACCGAGGAATTTGTTAAGGGTATTGAGATTTGTCATCGCAATCAGGCGCCAGTACTCATGCGTGGTGCTGGTACCTCTATGAATGGTCAGACTGTGAATCATGCAGTCGTATTTGATATCTCCAAATACTGTAACCACATCCTTGCTTTAGATCCGATTACTGGCAATGCGCTGGTTGAGCCAGGGGTGATCTGCGATTCTTTGCGCGATGCTGCCGAGCTTCATGGTTTAACTTTTGCACCAGACCCCGCAACACATAGTCGCTGTACCTTAGGTGGTATGGTCGCCAACAATTCTTGTGGCGCGCACTCAGTGATGGCGGGTAAGACGCTGGAGAATACCGAGGCTTTAGAGATCTTGACCTATGATGGCGAACGTTTTTGGGTTGGCCCAACATCGGACCAAGAGTTAGAGAGAATCATTGCTGCTGGTGGTCGTCGGGGGCAAATTTATCAAGACTTACTGACTTTGCGTGATCGCTATGCTGAACAGATTCGTGCACGTTTCCCAAATATCAAACGTCGTGTTTCTGGGTATAACTTAGATCAACTCTTACCTGAGAATGGATTTAACGTCGCTCGAGCATTAGTCGGTACTGAGGGGACTTGTGCGCTGACTTTGGCTGCCAAGGTGAGATTAGTCAAGAGTCCTGCAAAACGAGTTGTTCTCGTATTCGGTTTTGAGGATATTTATGTATCAGGCGATGCCGTAACTGAATATCAGGCCTTTAATCCAATTGCGATTGAAGGATTGGATTACAAAATTATTCGAGGCTTGCAACAGCGTAATTTAGCGAAGGCTGAAATTGATTTATTACCCCCTGGAAATGCTTGGGTGGTCTTGGAGTTTGGTGGTGACACACTAGAGGAGGCAGTTGCTCAGGCTGAAAAAGCAGAGCAGTATTTCAAGACAAGAACTAAAGGCCCCCAGCCATCAACTTGGTTAGTACCTGATCCAATTTTGCAAAAACGGATTTGGTCGATTCGTGAAAATGGCGCATCTGCTACTCATTTATCGATCAATCCGGATTCTCCTGATGCAGTCGTTGGTTGGGAGGATGCAGCAGTAGATCCAGCCCGCTTGGGCGAGTATCTGCGAGCCTTCCAGGCGCTAGTGGACTCTTATGAGTATGAAACTTCACTCTATGGGCACTTTGGTGATGGCTGTATTCATGCGCGTATCACCTTTAACTTGCGCTCTGCGGAAGGTGTTGCCAAATTTAGATCCTTCATTCGGGACGCTGCTACTTTAGTGGTGGAGTTTGGCGGCTCGCTTACTGGTGAGCATGGGGATGGCCAAGCTCGAGCAGAGTTCTTACCGATTATGTTTGGTGAAGAGTTGATGGGTGCGATGCATGAGTTCAAACGTATTTGGGATCCGCAAAATAAACTCAACCCTGGCAAAGTAGTGCATCCTTATCGCGTAGATGAAAACCTGCGTATGGGCCCAGAATACAAAGTTGTCAATATTAAGACGCGTCTTAACTTCTTGAGTCAAGAAGGTGATGGTTTCCAAAGAGCGGTTGAGCGCTGTGTTGGTATGGGCAAGTGCCGCAGTGAAAAAGTCGGCACGATGTGTCCAAGCTATCGCGCTACCAAAGAAGAGCGCTTCTCAACTCGCGGCCGCTCACGACTCTTCTGGGAAATGCTGCAAGGTGAAGTGATTAAGGATGGCTGGGAGAGCAAGGAGCTCAAAGAAGCGCTTGATACTTGCCTTGCCTGCAAAGGTTGTAAGAGTGATTGCCCCTCGCACGTCGATATGGCTTCTTATAAGGCGGAGTTTTTGTCTCACTATCATGAGACCAATAGCAGACCGCGTCAGGCATTGACTATGGGTCGAATTGGAGACTGGGCGCCACTGGCAAGTAAGTTCTCTTGGTTAATGAATGGGGTCATGCAAACCCCAGTGCTCTCTAGCATTGCTAAATGGGTTGGCGGTGTTGCTCAAGAGCGGAGCTTGCCTAGGTTTGCTAGTCAGTCTTTCAGAAAGCAGTTTAAGCAATCAAAAGTTAAAAATGTGGGGCAGAAAAAAGTGATTCTTTGGGTGGATACCTTTTGCGAGCACTTTCACCCGGAGGTTGCAAATGCTGCAGTAGAGGTACTCGCTCATGCAGGTTTTGAAGCAACATTACCAAAGACCCCTTTGTGTTGCGGACGTCCTCTCTATGACTTCGGTTATCTTGATCTCGCCAAGCAAAAGCTCAAGCTTATTCTGGATGCGATTGGTGATCAGATTAATGAAGATGCCAATTCACCTATTGCCGTGGTTGGCCTTGAGCCTGGCTGTATGTCCGTATTTAAGGATGAGTTGTTAAAGTTTTTCCCCGACGATCCACGAGCAAAATTATTGTCGTCTAGAAGCTATTTACTTGGGGATTTTTTGCATGAGCAAGCTTATGTCCCGCCACCACTGAATTGCGATATCTTAGTGCACTCGCATTGTCATCAGAAGTCTTTATTTGGTACTAAAGGCGATGTGGCACTCTTGAGTGCTTTGGGCGCTAATGCTAACTATATTGATAGTGGTTGTTGTGGAATGGCTGGTTCCTTTGGGTTTAATCCGGAACATGTCGAGATATCCAAGGCTGTAGGAGAGTTAGTGTTACTGCCAGCAATTCGCTCCGCCAACCAAGAAACCATCATTCTCACCAATGGCTTTAGTTGCAGAGAGCAGATTGAGCAAGAGACTGGTCGTCAGGTTAAGCATTTGGCTGAGCTTTTACAGATGGCTCACCAAGCTCAAATAGCAGTCAGCTTAAAAGGGGAGTAGCTTTTCCTGTCCGGATTCAATAGCTACTTCTTTTAGGCTGAGTAAGGTGTCTTCTGGAAGTAGTAAGCCTTGACGACGATTTTCCATATCCGCTTGCGCTTCCATTTCTCCAGGAAAGTACACTTGCTTGTGCCCTTCTGCTAAGGGGACATCTTTGAGCGAGTGAACATATTCCTCAATGCGCTGCTCAAACTCTACAAGCGGTTGAAATGCAGATACATTGAGTGAGATGGCTAGATGGCCTGCCCCACTTCGGTTGATTGGATCATAGGGTCCATGCACCTGATCAAGGAAGGCGCTTCCCGAAAGTACACCAGAAAGGATGTCAACCATTACGCCCATCACATAGCCTTTATGGCCAGCCATGGGCAAAATGAAGCCCTCAATAGCCGCTTGTGGATCGGTAGTGGGGCGACCATCTTTATCAATTGCCCAGTCATTGGGAATGGGTTGGCGACGCTTTTG